>JAEORI010000258.1 GCA_016840965.1 Candidatus Thorarchaeota archaeon
GTCCCTTGTTGTTTCGTTTTCCCCGAGATGGGCTCCCTTTAAGGGTTACTTTACGACACAGTTTGACCAAATGCGTTATTCATTATTGTTTGAAAAGCCCCAAATAATGCTATGACAACTAGAAAATACTAGATTAATGAGAAGTCAATCAATTCTCAACTTTTTCCGAACTTCGGTCGTATCGTCATAGACACGCCAATCAGCAACTAGACCGTCACGTATCTTTGCAGTCCAGATTGCTGGACCATCTAATGAAGCATAGGAACATTCTGAAAAGCCAACCACAATAACCAGACCATCTTTCACCTCGATATGTGTGAAGTTGTTTCGATAGTCATGGTATGTCTTGAAGAAATCAAACCAACCAGAAACCATTACCGACCTGCCTTCATGAACCTCTCCAGGGATGTCGATAAAGACATGATCATCGGTCATCATTTCTTCAAGTCCAGTCAGGTCTCTAGCATTTATCCGTTCATTGAATCTCAAGGTAACTGAAATGAGTTCGGAATCTTTCATCTAGATTAACCTCACTAGTAATACTGACTACAGACGCATTTAACACCTACCGACATATTCCAAAGACATGCTCAATTCAAAAAACCATTCTGAAGAACTAAAAACCCCTATCTATTTCGATGAGGACACAAACCTTGGAATCCTAAAAGAGCCAATCGCAATCATTGGCTATGGAAATCAGGGACGAGCTCAAGCACTTAACCTCAGAGATAGTGGGCTAAATATTATTGTTGGGAACATACATGATGAGTATTGGGACAGAGCTGTTTCTGATGGTTTTGAAGTGATGGCAATAAAAGATGCTGCCGATAGAGCAAAGATCGTACTTCTTTTAATCCCTGATGAGCTTCAACCAAGCATTTTCAGAGAGATGATTGAACCTACTCTTCATAGAGGTAAAGTTCTCTGCTTTGCATCGGGATATAATATCACATTTGAAACAATCACTGTGCCTACGGGTATTGATACAATTCTCGTTGCACCAAGAATGATTGGTAAAGGCGTCAGAGATTCGTATATTCACAACAAGGGATTCTATTCATTCATCGCAGTGCACAATGATGCAACTGGAGATGCCAAAAAAATAGCACTTGCCATTGCAAAAGGTGTTGGGTCAACAAAACCAGGAGGAGCTGTTCTCGAGGTCACTTTCCGTCAAGAAGCTGAGCTTGATCTTTTCAACGAGCAATGTTTTGGTCCAGCATTTGGACAGGTTTTGACTTGCGCTGTTGATGTGGCTATAGAAGCAGGTTATCCTCCTGAGGCTGTTCTTATCGAGTTGTATATGTCGGGTGAGTTTGCATACACAGCAGAGACGATTGCAAAGATGGGAACTCTGAAGCAACTCGAATTGCATTCACCAACAAGTCAGTATGGTAGCATGTCAAGAGGTATGCGTTATGCCAGTCCTGAGCTGCGAGAAGCAATGCAACAATCACTTCACGAAATACAAGATGGAACCTTTGCCAAAGAATTTACAGAGGAATATGAATTGGACTTGGAGATTCGCGATGACATGAAGGAAATGGCGAAGGACATTCCTATTGTCTACCTTGATAGCGTAGTACGAGAGAGACTAAGGCGCGGGGATGACGAAGCAGAGTAAAATTAATAATTTGGAGAATTATTCAAAATCGTTGGCTATGTAATGACAGAAGGAGAAAAAGAGACAATCATCAACGAGGATGAAGTGAAACGAATAGTTGATGAGGTTTTGGCTGACCGCAGGAACGTCAAAATGTGTTTGGGTTTTATCGTTCTAGTCGCGTATGGCTACATTAACATGATGCTATGGGGCGCTGGCGGGATTGTTGGATTTCTTTTGCAACAGCCTATAGATCTCTACTTCCACGCATATCTCCAACTTGTGATCATTCTAAATTTCATCTTTGGTTTAATCATTCTGTTACTAATATGGATTATAAAATGACACATCATCATGATTTTTGAATGACCCTAGTCAGAAATGATAAATCTCCTTGATTCTTGCCATACAATAGGAGGAGTAGAGGTAATAAGCATTCATTGATTTCTACATAGTACGAGGGCTTCGTTATACGATTTTGCGGATGCGAAGGATAATACCCTCACAAAAAGGTTGTGATGAAATTGATTCAGTGTAGAAGATGTAAGAAAAAGATTAGAGGAGAACCATCTTACGTTGGGAATCCAGGCCGTCCTTATTGCAAGGCTTGCGCCAATAAGGTTACACCATAGTGAGTTTTAGAAAGAATTGGTGGACCGAGCGAGATTTGAACTCGCGACCTTCTGGATGCAAACCAGACGATCTGCCAGGCTGATCTATCGGCCCACTTCTGTTGAGAGCGTTTTCGAA
>JAEORI010000259.1 GCA_016840965.1 Candidatus Thorarchaeota archaeon
AATAGGTGGAGCGACCATTGGCTCTGGTTCAGGTTCGGGTTCAGGTTCAGGCTCTGGAGGGTGCTCGATGTAGGCAGATCGTGCGCCTAAAATGGACTCTTCAATCTGTGATGCTGTAGGTCCTGCCGGAGGCATCAAGTCGACTGCTTCAGGTGGAAGTGGTTCACTTCCTTCCATCATTCTTGGTGGAGGTATGTCTTCCACACCTTCCATCATTCCCGGGCCTTCAAGCAACTCTTTGACCTCACTAGCGCGAAGCATCCGAGTTTCAACTACGCCAGAGCCATCAGCTTCATCAATTCCTACAGTTTCAGCTTTAGCAAAAGCTTCCTTTGCTTTCTCAAATTCAGATTTTGGTCTGGTCAAGCCTCCTGCAGCTCTTACGCGGTCTTTAGCTACAGAACTTGGTTTTACCCATTTTTCATCTTCAGAAGTTGGAGGTGGACTTACTGGCGGAGGTGTTGCAGTAGTTACTAGCACTTCTGGCGCAGGCACTGTAGGAAGAGGTGCTTTCTCTTTTGGCGCGTCCTTCTTAAGTAATGACGCCCCACATCTGATACAGAACTTTCGTGTTGGTTGGTTAGCCTTACCACATTTTTCACAATTTCGCACCTTGCACACCTCTGTTAGCTAGGGATACGCACACTAACTGATTAAAGTTTGCTGAATACACCATCACATAAATCTCAATTCATGCCCAGTATCAAAAAATCGATACGTTGATTAGTTTCTGTAGTCTTTGTAAGAATTTGTGAGAGGCTTAAGTAGGGAGTGAGTTTGCTTGTCTGTTTCAAATAAGAAATCATATCTCGCAATTCAAGTCTTTATTCTAATGATTTTTCTTGTCAGTCAAATATCCACATCATGCCTTGCTACAACGAATCAAAACAACTTTTTCCGCACAACGGACTCAACTAGTAATGCAATAATTTGGGAAACAATTCACTTTCCAGACTACATGGATCCACACAAGAATTACGAGTTCGCTGGTGCACGGATTCATTACAACATCTATGAAACTTTGTTTACATATCCGTGGGACACTCCAGACACATCTCCATCAGAGCCATTACTTGCTGAAAGTGTGATAATTTCATCTGATGGATTGACTTATACTTTCATTCTCCGTCATAATATCAAATTTCATGACGGGACCGAATTCAACGCTACTGCTGTGCAGATGAACTTCTGGAGAATGTTGGGACGTGGTTGGGATGATGGATGGGGACCTGTATGGATGATTGCCGAACCAATCCTCGGCGGTCAAGCTATTGAGAATGCAGTGTTTGAGTATGGAGATGGAAGTCCTGAGCACATCGCTGCATGGGAGAATTGGGTTGAAAATGTTAGCGCAGTTGTAGTAAATAGTGAATTCGAGGTCGAAGTTCACTTAGCCTATCCATTTACACCATTTCTAGTAATTTTGGCAAATGAGGTTGGGGGAATGATCAGTCCTGAATTCTTCATGAATCATGGTGGGATGTCACCTGAAAGCACAGATCTGACCTTAGATACGGAAACTTGTGGAACAGGTCCATACATGCTTGTTCATTGGACTATTGGTGATGAGATAGAGCTAACACTAAATCCTAACTATTGGAGAGCAGATGCTGCTAAAATTAGTCATCCCAACGCTGGAGCAATTACTGACGTCACAATCAAGAATACCCCTGATCTCAACAATAGGATTTTGCACCTTCTAGCAGGAACCACTGACGCATGCTATTGGCCAACAACACATGCCTACCTGATTTGGAACAATGTCACAACTATAGGTGATGGTACACTTCAGAGTATTAATCCCGAAATCAAGGTCTGGGCTGGAAACCCAACTTACGATATTATGTTTCTAGGCTTCAACATGAACCCATACCTGAACATTTCAAACAATATCTTTGAGAACCCATTCCATGATTGGGAGTTGCGAATGGCGATATCTTACGCTTACGATTATGGTAACCTCATTTCCAATAATAGAAACGGATTCGGTTGGCCGCTCAAAGGCCCGATTCCTCAGGGGATGTTTGCACATTATTCTGGTTCATTTATGTTCGAACAGAATATGAACGAAGCCATAACTCATTGGAACTTAGCTATAGCGAATGGTTTGAATGATGTCCTTGCTAACAATTCCTATAATCTCTTCATCTACTACAACGAAGGAAACACCGACCGCGAAAGAGCTGGTCTGCTCGTGAAAGAAGCAATTGAGAATATCATAGCTGATCCCACTTCTACAGATCCTTCAGCACCCATAATTATCGACGTTATAGCTATTGAATGGGCAAGTTATCTGTATATGCGTAGTAATAACCAGATATCAATCTTCTTTGAAAACAAAGGTGCTAACTATGCTGATCCTAATGACTATGCAGCTCCTATAGTCAAAACAACTGGTACTTATGCAAGTCGAATTGGACTAGCAGGTTCGGTTGGTGAGGGTGGTCTCACATGGGACGGCGCCTCAGTAGATGGCTGGATTGATGAAGCAGCTTCTGAAACCAATGCTGCAACCCGTATTAATTTGTATAGGAACATTCAGGAGGCTATTGTTGATCACTGTGCGTACATTTGGGGCTACCAAGCCACCAATTTCCATGTTGAAGGAGCATGGATGAACGGGTATGTATTCAATCCAATGCATGATCCCTATTTCTATCACTATTATCTAACTGATATGACGACTACCACCAGTACAGATATTTCAACTGATACTACTACAAACGACACAACTGGACCTTACGATGGAGAATTTCAACCCTTAATTCTGGCAATTTCCATTGGATCGGGTTTGATCATTCTAATCGTAATCGTGTTGATCTTTCGATCAAGAAAGTAGTCCTAATTACTATCTACTAGGGGTTAGAATTCTAACCTTCATGAAACACTTTCCTGAATGGATCTCGCTACGTCTGACGCAGTCCTATAGCAATCCCTCATCGAAGACCCTACATGAATAACTGTACAAATTGGATCTCGCATTTGCACCATTACACCTGGAGGAATCCTGCTGCTTCCATCAGCTGAGGAGTACCCTGGATTCTGATATTTCCCTCTATGAGCTAAAATTGGGGGAATATAAGGTCTAACTTGTGTTTCTTTGTGGGATTAAACAGATTCTCAACGAGTGCTTCGTGAAGGGGGGCATCAAAAGGTTGCCTTTGACGGGTCCCTAGAGTGGGAGTCAAAATCGCAACCCAATCATCACCGCATGCTGAAAGATCATCATCTCCCCAATAGTCTGAAACAAAGACACTTACACCAGCCCTCTTTGTTGAACAGGTTATAGGTCAAGCATTGAAGCTGACAACTCCTATACACTTGTCCATGAGAGGAGATGATTTGGGAAAATTCATATGGTTATTAAAACTAATAGCTGGCTAAGTTTTCTGTATTCCAGCACGAGTGAGATATGATGCCAACTGAAAAGAAAAGGCATCTGTTCAGTGTACAGATTGTCTTCTTGCTAGTACTTGTAATGAGTCAAATATCTTTACCTGTTATTTTTGCTGAAACTTATCAGCTGGATGAAGCGATAGCTAACAACTTGCACATTGACTACGATTACACCATCATCTGGGAAACAAATGCTCTTCCAGAGTACCTAGACCCACACAAGAACCATGAGTCAGTTGGTTCACATGTCGCTATCAACGTCTATGAAACATTGTATACGTATCCATGGGACAGTGCAGATACCACACATCTTGAACCATTGCTTGCTGAACACGTTGTAATTTCATCAGACGGGTTGATCTATACGTTCACACTACGTCAAGGCATCACATTCCATGATGGAACCTCATTCAATGCTACAGCTGTACAGATGAACTTCTGGCGAATGCTAGGACGGGGTTGGGATTATGGTTGGGGTCCGGTTTGGATGATTGCTGAGCCTATCCTTGGTGGCCAAGCGGTTGAAGATGCAGTGTTTGAGTATGGAGATGGAAGTCCTGAACATATCGCTGCTTGGGCAAATTGGCAGGAGAACGTCACTGCAATTGAGGTACTTAGTGATTATGAGGTAGCAATCCATCTTGCGTATCCCTTTGCACCATTTCTTCAGGTTTTGGCTTGCACTGTTGGTTCAATAATCAGTCCTACCTACTTTGTGACTCATGGTGGAATGTCACCTGAAAGCGATGATGTCTACCTAGATGACCATATGTGCGGGACTGGTCCATTCTACTTGGACGAATGGATAGACTATGACAGACTAAGAATAGTTCTATATCGTTACTATTGGAGAGAAATGGATGCAAAGATGACCCATCCCTACGCAGGTACCACACCTGAGGTCACTTGGAAGAAGAACACTGATGCAAACAGCAGGATGCTGAATCTTCAGGAAGGCATTACTGATGGCTGCGAATGGAGCGTTCTCAATGCGTATGATATCTGGAATAACGTTACAACTCGTGATGATGGGTCATTACAGAGCGTTAATCCTGAAATAAAAGTCTGGACAGGTCTGCCAAATTACAATATTATGTTCCTAGGATTCAATATGCACCCATACTGGAACTTTTCTGGCAACTTAGTGCAGAATCCATTTCAGGACTGGGAATTAAGAGCGGCTATATCCTATGCGTTCGACTATGAAACAATCATTGACAAACTCCTTAATGGAATTGCCACACCACTAAGGGGACCTATTCCTGCTGGCATGTTCGCACATTATGAGAACCTGAACACACCTACGTTCAACTTGACGGAAGCTGTCACACACTGGAACTTAGCAATGGGTGCTGGTCTGGATGCGGTCTTAGCAAACAACACCTATGAGCTCAACTTCTTTTACAACGATGGTAACAGAGACCGTGAATATGTATGTTTGCAGATCAAACGGGCTTTTGAGGACATCATTGATGATCCTACTTCCACAAATCCCTCCTCACCTCTGACTATCAATGTTATAGGTCTTGAATGGGAATATTATCCCTACATGGTCGAAGGGAACCCACTGCAACCGATCTTCTTCTATGGTCGAGCCCCCGGCTATGCAGATCCTCATAACTTCGTTGCACCTATAATTAGGAGCACCAGTACTTTTCCAGAGCGAGCTGGTCTTGAGAACTCAATCGGTGCGGGTGGTGTCCCATGGGATACCGCAACTGTCGATGGCTGGATTGATGCTGCAGCTGCTGAGTCCGATCCTGCAACCAGGATTGCACTCTACAAGAATGTTCAGGAAGCTATCGTCGAGCACATGGCTATCCTCTGGTGTTATCAGGGTGTTGAGTTCCACGTTGAAGGTAAATGGATGAACGGATACGTGTTTAATCCTATGCGGGACTCTTATTTCTACCATATATACAAAAAATATACGGGACCAACCGATGGTCAGCTGAACATACCAGTTGAGATTTTGATAGCATCAGCAGTCGTTATGGCAATCATAGTGATTGTGATTCTGAAAAAGTCATCTAGAGATTAATTTCCTTTCCCGTGTCACACCATTCTGAATGTCTAGTGCAGTTTCAGATGCTTTCCGATAACAATCTATCATCGATTTCCCAACCTCAATGACCGTGCATATTGGATCTCTCATGTTCACCATTACACCCTTAGGAGTTCTATCAACAGTATTGGGACATTTCGCCAAATCTGGTACTGGTCCATCACATCTTGAATAAACAATCCACTTCACGCCTGGATTTATCTCAGAAATTTTCTCAGGTAATTTTCCCTGAGAGGCTAGGACATGAAGATTTGTTACTGAAAGGGAGCTCGCAGCTTCTATCAACTCTAAAGTACCT
>JAEORI010000260.1 GCA_016840965.1 Candidatus Thorarchaeota archaeon
GAGATGGTTGTGCGGTGCTATGACTGCTGACTATCATGTGGTGCTCATCTAGTCGTTGTCGACGATGAGGGCCACGAGTTAGTCAGGAAGGAGTTAGTGACTGGCGGCGGATGAAGGCGCGGTCGTAAACAAACGGACCGGGTCTGACAACCCTGCTCGGGTGTGCTTGTCACACTCCTTCCCTCCCTTTTCTTTTTCACGAAAGACTGAAATCTTGTAATGTATTCCTATCAAGATTGGGCATGCTATAATGTCAGATGAAAATGATGATGAGATATCTTTAGACATTTGGGAAAAAGGTCTGCAGATGATCAAGAACTAGTGGATTCGGTAGATGCTCATGAAAGAAACATCACACATATTTGAATCACGTATCTTCAAAGAGCATGAAAATGAGATAGTCTTTGATGATGCGGATCTTGAAGTAATTCCTAAGATATTGGACAAGATAAAGGTAGTAAAAATATGCGACACGTGGGTTTTTAGAAACATAAACAGTAGTAGATTAGACTCCCTACGAGACTTTGGAAAGGTATTACCTTTAACTATTGATACCCTGAGACTGGAAGTTGATGATATAACTGACTTGTCATTTCTTGATACTTGGTACTGTGATAGTCTCTCTATTGTCTGGTCTAAAAAGTCCAAACCAGACCTATCAACTCTATCGAATATTGGCAGGTTTCGGTTTCGAAATATCTTTCTTTTTGGATTAGGCAACGATACCGTTGACCTTTCGATATTCAATGATTCAAATGTGGAATTTATTACCATTACAGGCAGCAGAGAAAATGATACAAGAAGGCAGTTCGGAATTCGTGAAGTAATTCTTCCTCAAGGTAAGAACATCATACATATTTCGATAACAAGAACAAAGCTCAAGAATATCGACTTAACGCCATTATCTAACTGTCCATTGCTCAACCATCTAAGTATCGGGTACAGCTCCATCACGAGCATTGATTTATCACCACTTTCTGAGTGTAAAGACTTTTCGTCATTGTGGTTACATGAAAATGATATTGATACAATTGATATAACTCCTCTTTTAGACTGTCCTATAGGCGATTTCGATGTTTCTGACAGACCAGTCTTTATAATATACAGGTCACACGAACGAAGTAGTTTGCTTCCTGAAACTATCAGGCGTGTTCGGAACCGTATCTCCTTTGTCTGAGCTATCGGGTCTGACAACCCTGCTCGGGTGTACTCGTCACACTCCTTCAATCCTTCTTTCTTATTCATCACAATCTGGACTATCTAATAATTCATCCATTAAATCTCTAAATTCGGAATCACAAGGGCATCAGCTAGAAAAATGAATGCGCCAACGTCGTTCCATAAACACCAATTGACGCATCCGGGTCATCTGATCCTGAAACAAACTCTATATTCTGCAAGAAGAATCTTAGTTCCTTTCTTGCAGAGGTAACATCCAACTGAAACAGTCTATCGATTGCAGCAATTTGGATGATATCACTCTTTCTTCCGTAGCTATCACCATAGTCAGTTTCGATTTCACCAAGAATCCCAACTATTTCACTGGATAGAAGTCGATGCAAGAGGTTGATATCAGTCTGTTTTCTAATCCATTGGTCTATGTCCGGAGTTGTTAAATGCTCATAATTAAAGACAGGATGTTTTTCGTTCATACCCCACGTTACCCTGTTCTCGTAATGATTAATCTCACATATTGTTCTTTCGAATCTGTTTGGTTGATTGTCAGGAAGGAGCTAGTGACCGGCGGCGGATGAAGGTCTGGCCGTAAACGAAACGGGCCGGGTCTGACACACCCCGCAAGGGTGCGTTGGTCGCACCTCCTTCCATCCCTCTTTCTTTCTATTTCGATATTTGTTCGATTTTTGCATTCTGTTGGATATAGAAGAGGGAGTTCCGATTGATACTCCCTCTTTTTTCTTATCTCGTTTGTTTCTTCATGAAGATTACAAGTACAAGAGCAATGATTATCACTCCAACGCCAACTGCAAGAATGAGATATAGTGTCATATCATTTGGGGGAGTAGCTACAACGGTCACTGTGATTGTGGTAGTGAGCTCGTTCCCATAGATGTCAATAACGGTGATTTGAAGACCGTAGACACCTATTTCGAGGGGCACAATATTAGTGATTAGTCCCGTGGCACTAATTTGGAAATGCACAGTATCATTGAGGCTATAGCTACCGATACCAGAGAGGTCTGTAGCTGTCACCTGATAGCTGAATGATTCTCCCACTGTAATCTCTTGGTCTGTTGGGATTGACACCCACGAAGGTCCTATTGTGTCTGTGACTGTCACTGAAGATGATGCATTAATTGAATGTCCAGAGATGTGATAGGCGACCAACATGATCTCGTTGTATCCTACAGGAAGGCCATCCAGATTCGTTTCAATGGAAGTTCCATCCCAGGGCTCACCATAGAGTAAGCTGCCGTTTGCATAGACCTCAAAGTGTGATGGATTGAGTGCTTGTGCAAACCAGACACCTACATTTCCAGTTCCACCGAATTCATAGCTCAGACCTGTCAAACCATTGAGCTCGAGGCTCTTGTGAGGATACAGGTCATGGTTCACGATATCCGTACCATTCGTGATTCCATAGGAGCCTGTTCCACCGTAATCGCCATACCAATTTCCTATGGTCTGATTGTCATGCCAGTAGACATCATAACACGCTTCTTCTTCTGCATTAACTGTATTCCAGGCAAGGTCATTATAGTACAATGAAATATTTGTAGAGCCAAACGTTTGAATGCCGTACTCATTATCATATACGATGTTATGTGTGACATTGGTGTTTTGACTGTATACGAAAATTCCAACATCATGACCATACACTTTGTTCTCAGTAATACTATGATATGTTGTCATTATTGTTGTGATACCTGATTCATTATTGTCATAAATCTGGTTTTTCCATATGTCGAAGTGATTTCCGTAGAGATACATTCCGTGGTGGCTGTTGTCATTAATTGTATTATCACTGATATTCCAATACCCACACCCACTAGTAGTAGTGATTGCACCAACGTATGAATCTTCGGAATTCCAACTATTGCCCCAGATATCATTTCCAGTGACATTGACATAAGATGAATCGTATGCAGAGATGCCATGAACGGAATTATTGAAAATCTGGTTGTTCTTTATTTGATTGTAGTCTGATGCATCCTCAAGATAGATGCCCGAATTTGAGTTGTTCCACACTTGGTTGCTTTCTATCGAACACCCCTCGGCATCATCAAGGAAAATACCCGCGGCCGAGTTGTTCCAGGCTAGGTTGTCTTCTATCAGATATCCATGGGTATTATCAATGAGAATACCCGCGCCATAATCGGGATCAGATTTGCCATTACTCCAGACATCATTTCCAGTAACATTACAGTTAGGTGAATCATAGGTATAGATACCTATATACGAGTGGTCGAAGACTTGATTATCTTTAATCTGATTGATTCCTGATTGATCAAGATACAAGCCGTAATGTGAGTTATTCCACACTCTATTAGTATCGATAATGTTATCGTACCCATTGCTCATGTACAGTCCATTTCCGGATCCACTGACATATCCATTCTCCCCGATATCGTTGTCATATATTGTGGCATTATTACATAGGTCTAGATTGATGCCATCATATCCATTATTCTCAATTGTATTTCCAGTTATGTTCAGAAAATCCGAGGTTTCTATCATCAGTCCTTGCCAATAATTATCACGGATCTCGTTGTTGTAAATTGTTGCATAATCTGAACTTTGGATGTATATTCTAAACCCATTATCGAAGATGTGGCTATTTGATAGAACTGCTCTCTCACTTGTGATTATCCAGATTGTATTTGCAAATGATTCTGTTATCGTGCAGCCATCTATCACGACATCAGGACAATCCTGCGCGTAGATTGCATAAGTATGCCATGATACCACCGTGTTTTCAATCCGAGCATGCGATGCGTTATACAAATAGATGCCAGGATCAGAAGGTCCAGTCGAGGAATTGATGAAACAATCACGAATTATGAAGTATACTGACACGTCAGTGATTAGAATACATGTCGAATCGTCAGTTATGTTATACCCCTCGATAATGTAAGGAGTATCAGAGCTACCATCTCCATCCCAAATCTCAGTAGACGCTAGAGATGCAAATTCTGTATCACTTCTTATCTCAATTATACCATGTTCTACATATGAAATAGAAAATTGAGAGGTTAATTTGTGTTCAGTCTTGTAATTATCCTCAGTATGACCTACTGGTAAAGCTAGTGATACTAGTAGAATAATACAAAATACGAAGAGAATTTTTTCTCCTTTCATATCCATCCCACTAACCAAGAATTAAACAGAGGGCGACATATCTCCGAATTATATATTTGTGGTGGATTTCTCATCATATGTTTTCATTTGCACATTTTCCTTATTTTGGAATAACCAACATCAAAATTACTAGGAGAACCACGATAGGTATTTCGTATTCTGATTTGCCTGCAATCGAAACTCCCTCCACTTGTTAGCTGTTTCTTCAAATATCCTGAGATTAAGTTATCACGCATAGGTGCATTGGTCGCAATCCTTCCATCCCTCTTTCTTTAAATTGTGAATAGTAGAATATATGAGTTGAGTAGTAACTACTGGCGTGTGAGAATGATATGACAAGCTCGATTGCAGAACAAGTGAAGCACAGAAGAGACCTCGATCAGATAAGAACAGCAGTCGAAGCTCGAAAATATACCGGTCTTGAAACACTAATTATGGGGTTAAAACTATCTGCATTGGCTCTACGAGTAGCAGGTGAAA
Source organism: Candidatus Thorarchaeota archaeon (assembly GCA_016840965.1). Next base: position 4,798 of record JAEORI010000260.1, read on the forward strand.
GATAGATGGAAGAATTTCCTGAGATTCTCCAACTTGTATGTGAATTTCTCAACAAGAACGAAATTCAATATGTGATTGTTGGTGGAGTTGCAGTTATGTACCATGGTGTTCCTCGAACCACTGTGGATATTGATATCATAATGCAAATAGATGATGAACAAATCCAACCATTTGTGGAATTTCTGAACTCAAGAGGTTTTTCATCATCTGCAACTGACATCAGATTAGCTTTTGCAGAAAATTCTCATAGTACATCCTTTTTCAAAGATACATTGCTACGACTTGACATTCAAGGTGTAAATTCAGCTTTTGATAAGATGACTCTTGATAGAGCTATTGAAGTCAATCTTTTTGGTACACTAGTGAGGATTGGTTCGATTGAAGATACTTTTGTCAATAAAATCCTATTTCAAGGAGAGCAGGACCTGAGAGATGCTCTTGGTATTCTCAAGAGAAATTCAGATAACCTCGATTTAGAATATATTCAATCCACATGTGAGATGCTAGGTATTCTCGAACAACTTGAACAATTTCTGAAAGATTATGAGTCACAATAATTAATCAGCAGGATCTGACACACCCCGCAAGGGTGCGTTGGTCGCACCTCCTTCCATCCTTTCTCTTTTTAAAGCAAGCTCATTTACGAATCTTGATGTTCAAATCTCGACGATTAGCAGAATCTATCTAGTTTCTTCAGTAACATCAAGAGTCACGAAAATAGATATTCTTAGTCTGATATATTCATACTAACTGAAATCTAAGGTGGTGATATAGAGTGGCTTGGATTGGTGGTACAGTTGGTGCTGGCGCTGCTGTTGCAGCTGGAGCACAGAAACAGGATAAGGGAATATCAAAATGGATCTACATTGCATCGTTTGTTGCTGCATTGATTGCATTTCTGATTGTCTTTTCACAAGTTTGAGGTGCGCGCTAGTCGCGCCTCATTCCTTCCTTCTGTCACTTTTTCTTTTTCATTGCATTTTTGGCTGCATACCAGCCCGTAATGATTGCAGTTGGTATTCCCGCTGGACTATAAGCCCATTGACCTGCTTGGTATACATTTGGAATCGGTGTTTTTACTGAGCCACCAATACTTCGGAGTTTGTTTACAACAGGAACTGGTGACAAGTACGACCAACCCACAATCGCCCCTTCTGAAGTTCCTGCTATTTTTGCTATACTGAGTGGGGTTGATGATGTTTGAAAGAGCACTTTTTCTTTCAAACCTGGATAGATGGTATTTGAAAGTGTATCTAACATGTGTTTTTCAATCTCAGATCGGAATTCTTGATACCAATTGGCTTCCTCGACTTTCTTCACTAAATCATATTCAAAGAGCATGCTGATTTCCACACCTGTTTTACCCTCAGGAGCCAGAGCAGGGTTTCTAAATGCAGGAATCGAAATTTCATAGGTCGTCAATTGGCAGTACTTGTCCAACCACTTCAGAATTTCTTCCTTTGACTTGCTCTCAAAATTCTCAATCAAAGAATCGAGTTCCGACCAATGTACTTCGCCCAAGCCCTGCTTTGATGGTGTATAGAAGAAATGTCCATTTGAAATGGAGCTAAAGGTTTCCAATGGCATATCTACGCCAAGGAATAATGAAATCACAGAATCGCAACCACGTTTTGAAAGAAGAAGCTCCTTCTGTTTCAAAATTTTTTGTGTAATCTTTTCATCCAAATCTCTAGTGTCTAATATTCTGTATAATGTTTTTAAATCAGCACTCCAGATAAGAGTATCATATGAGTAGGTGTTGCCATCCTTGTCCTTCACTATGCTTTCAGAAGGAATGACTTCGATTATTTCAGTCTCTGTCTGGATTCTTCCATCCAACTCAATGATTCTTTGCGCTATTGCCTTTGGCAACTCACCAGTACCTCCCCTTGGATATATGTAATCAGTATAGGAATAGAAGTACCCTAGGGCAAAAGATGTCGGTGTCTTCTTGAAGAAATGTTGAGCAATGATATCGATGAGGGATTGATTTGAGGTCAATTTTCCTAAATATGATTCCACGGGTTCATTTTGACGACTCATTCTTCGTAAGACAGGCAGGAATTTTGGCAACCAGCGAAGGAGATCTTTGAGATAGGCTCCGTCTTTCTCTTCTCTAAAGTTGGGATTATCAATAGCATACAAAATTCGCATGTCTTTCATGATTGCCTTAATTTTTGAGTCAATCTTGTCGATATCGCTGACACTCTCTGGATACAATTTCTCTAGCAATCGTCTATAGTCATCCAAACCAGTTTCAGGAGATAAGTTGATTACATTATTCTCGATACCTATTGATACGGGACTATTGATGAAGTCAAGCTCGATTCCGAGAGCTTTGAGCATAGGATGAATTACCCCTGCATTTAGGATTGATCTTGCACCTGCATCAAATATGAATCCCTCTCGTTGAAATGAATTGAGGAGTCCACCGCATTCTTTGTTCTTCTCTAGTAAAAGAACATCATGTCCTGCTCTTGATAAATATGCGGCAGCAGTCAATCCTGACATGCCTCCGCCAACAATGACTGTTCGATGATTGTTCTCGCTCATTCCAGACCCGCCATCTCTATTGATTTATGCCAAAGTTCTTCCGCTACATCACTATCTAGTGCTGGAGGCGCTGGTTCTTCCTCCTCTGTAAGATTGAAGAACTTCCCACTTACACCCTCCATTTCTTTTGAAACACCCAAGTAATAAAGTGCTGTTGCTGAAATTTGTGGATTTTTTAAGAAACGATCGACTAAGTTTCTCTTATACCAGCGGTATATTCGACCATTGTTTAAACCAGTATTGCTTTTGACGTTTCCAGGATGCATCGCGTTTATAGTCACGCCGCTACCTTTGAAATATTCATCAAATTTTATCATCGAAAGAAGTTGGGCTGTTTTCGCTACACCGTAACTCCCTAAACCAGAATGTCGACGTTTTTCGTACTTCGAATCATGTAATCCAATGCCCCAAACAGCAAAGCGATGACCTTCTGAATTTACAAAGATGATGCGTGTTTTTCCTCGTGCTTTTAATTTATCCTTGAGCATGTAATTCATAACGAAAGACCCAAGATAGTCTACTTGAAAGACCAGCTCATTATCATCTTCAGTGATTATCTTTTTAGGTGAATAGATACCCGCATTATGGATAAGAACATCGATGTCGATAACTGACTCCAGAAGTTCCTTTCCAACTTGATGTACTTCAGATAATCGTGAAAAATCTGCGATCTTATAATC
>JAEORI010000261.1 GCA_016840965.1 Candidatus Thorarchaeota archaeon
CACTGTCTGGCCATCTAACATGAATCTGTAATCTTGTTTGGCTAGAATATCAAGAAGTTCATCCACCAATTCAACAAGCATGTATCTGAATCTCTGGAATGGTAGATACCATTCTCTATCCCAATGTGTGTGAGGCACAATGACAATCTTCTTGAAATCCAATTTCATCTCTCCACAATTGTGATATCTCTTCGCACTATGTTTCTTTTTGCGACTCTCTGTAGAGCTTCTGATAAACCTTGGATATTTTTCCTTCTCTCTGTAGATGTTCAATGTATTCCTTTTCTTTCTGCAAGTGTATCCTGCCTAATTCAGTCTTTTTAGCAATCCACTCTTCGCCATCAAGTGTATACCATTTCCACAACGCGGCTGCACTAATTATGAAACATATTGCAGGAATCAATGCAAATCCTAACTGTATTCCAAAGATTGCTGATTCTGGTTGTACATTCAGAGTATTGTCAAAACCGAATGCACTGATGATCAATAGGAACAATGCATTCGCGATTGAGATAGCTGGTTTCGTAATTAACGCATTCATGCCTGCGTAGGTTGTTTCCCTTCTCTTACCAGTCAATATTTCATCGTGGTCGATTACATCCGCCAACAATGGCGACCATATTAGGGTGACTGGTGCGAATCCTATTCCTACCACAACAAGACTCAGCATAACTGCAACCAGCCAATTCCCCGAGAAAAATAGGAATATGAGACCTGTACTAGCCAGCATAAGTCCAATAATATAGACCTGTTTTAGACCCCGTTGTTTAACCATCCTATCAGCAAGGATACTAAATACTAGCATGAGGATAAAAACAACAAATAATGGAATAGACGCCAAGAAACCTTGTAACACGACAACAAACTGAATAAAATATATCATTGAACCAAGTACGATTGTGAAAGCCATTTCGTGAAAGAAATTCATGGCTTCGAATGCTAGAAACTCTTTATTCTTGACGGTTTCAATAATCGATTTAATGAAACCCAGTGGCTCTTCAGTCCTCGCATACTCATTTTCAGTTAGTGCATAACTCGAAAGGAACAGGACTGTTCCTGCAACTATCGCTACTACTACCATCACTGGCTTGAAGAGAGGATTAAGCTCAGTTGATGCCTCATCCGTGAGCAAGATCAAAGGGAGTATCATCGCCAATAAAGCACCGACTGATCCTACAATCACATTATACAAGCTAAGATTGGATCTTGCTTCTTGAGTAATGCACATTTCAGCAGGTAACGCAGTTATTACTAATCCAACCGTGGTAAACATTGAATCGAATAAAAACAGCACTAGTAAGAAGTTCCAAAACAGAGCTATTTGAGTGCTTCCCATGAATGGGAACCAGCAAATAATAAAGGTAAGAGAATATAATGGCGCGCCATATCGTAGAACCGGGATACGCCTTCCTATATCTGTATCAATCCTTTCTTGGAGGATTCCAAATAAGGGATCGTTAATAGCGTTCCAGAAAGCGAACAGGAGCCAGGCTAAGGAAATCCATTCCTCGCTTAAACCTAGTTTTACATTATAATAGAATGTGATTGCTGTACCTAATGCAATAATCTGAAGGATATTAATAGAGGCTTGAGATAGCCCAAAAGCCATTTTAGACTTGAAGGGTAAACGCTCATCGAAATTTTCATTGAACTCCCTCCCCACGTCGTCTTCCATACCTGTCACCTCTATATTCTCTCTCATTATTTATTGACTAATGTCCAAACATAGCCTTTCTTTTCTTTAGAAAATCTCTTAGTAACAATTTGCTCGCTCTCCAGGAGGACCAAATTTCTGGGAACGCGATCCCTGCATTCATCTGATTCCTTAGACGCCTCAGAAATGATTTCATCTGTTGTTGCCTCACCTAGTTGCCGCAGGATTCTGATCACTCTCTCTTTGGTATCAGGGCTTTCAAGATTCATTTGCATTGCCTTCACTATAAGGATAATCGCTAGTGAAATCTCTGCAATGATTGCAACCAATATTCCTATAGTAGATACGCCAATGAGTCTAGGTTCAAGAGAATGAGTCAAGACTTCGAATAGATACCCCATCGATCCTCCAATCGCCAGGATTATCCCCACAAACTTACTGAGGTATCCTGATATGAAAACCAGATATCCGATTATAATCAGATTAAGACCATACCAGAGAATGCCAAAAAACAACACCTGATAGAAAACCTGTATTTCAGCGAATAGCAATACCATGCTTGTAATGAATACTATAACCTCAATTATCCTCATACTTTGAGCAATCTTCGATAATTTCCTGTGTACTGAGGTTAGAACATTGTTCAACGGAAATGCAATGATTAAACTAAAGAGCGACATAAAGAACAGAGCAATGACAACACCAATGAAGAGGAAAACATTGGCTTTGACCCCTTGTGCTGCAGAAAACATAGTTTCTCCTGGTACGTAGTACATTGCATTCAGTGAAAAAAAGACGAAGCTGCCAAGTAATATCCTAACTAAAATGAAAATTCCTGCATTTCTAGCACAAGATCGTCTTTCTAAAGCTAATCCTTGATTCATCTTTATCCTTCCACTGCTTGCATCAAGAAATTGTTTCGCGATTATAATCTGTTTTGGTAAGCTGGGACACTTTCGACAATTATGAAAAACGTCTGTGGCATAGAAATTAGGAAACACAACCGACTGTAAAATTTGGTGAGAACGATTGAGATTCTAGCAAATTATTGGGGAAGCGAATTATCTTGAATATACTTTCTCAGTGAAACTTTCAGCTTTCTACAATAACTAGCGAATCATTTTTGCCACTAATTAAAACCCTCACTGCACTAGAAGCTCATTTGTTTATTCCCAATCTAGTATTCTTTTCTCACCCTCAAGGCTTCTTGCTTCAGTAACATCTTGGGTTACTTCTAATGTTCCAATAAACTCTCCATTCTCATCTCGAACTGCATAATAACCGATTATGTAGAAGTGTTCTTTCATCTGAATCCAGAATATCGCTTTGTCTTTTTTACCTTCTTTGAAGTTGGTCAATATATTCTGTACTTTGTCATAGCTTTTACTAGGATGACAGTTTATTACACTCCTGCCAATAACTGCAGGACTTCTAGGAAAGATTCGATCGTCATTGGCTGAATAGTACTTGACTTTTTCATCTACTCCAACGAATGAAATATCGAGGGGTAAATGTCTTAGGATTAGATCTACTTCTTTTAGGGTCAGTTTTCCTGTGTTTAAGCTGATTTTTGGTGACTCAGTTTCTTGTTCAATCTGATGAATATCTATTGGTGAGATGGGTTTCCATTCCGTTCCCGGCGTTATCCACGCATAGCCAATCTCTTCTTCCCCAGTACGAACTTTAACCCAATCATATTCTGAAAGAGTTTCTAATGCCATTGGAAACATGATGTTCTCTTCTTTGTAGATCAACTCTTCAATAGCGGCTAGCACTTCATCAAGTTTGGAATCATCCAAATTGTTTAGCATGTCACGAATCTCATCTTGTTTTGCCCACATTACTGTGGACGGACCTGTTACCCCTGCTTTTTCTAATATTGGAAAGAGTTGATTCTGCAAACGATTATAATGAATTGTAATCTTCCTCAATTTCTGTAATGTAGAAACATCTTCTGGGTTGTCTTTCAGGTGCTTGACAAACCGTTTGGCTTCTTCATTTTCTCGTAAGTATGTATGTACTGGATGACCAGGTGTAGTCTGTGGAGTCTGTTGAACATCTAGGGATTCCTTAAACACGAGCACATGGAGATCGCAAAGCGCAGTTACTTGTTGAGCTGTTAGTTCTCCGGAATCAATAAGTGATTGTTCCATTTCTGCAATCTCAGTTGCACTAACATCACCAAGAATCTCTTTGAACGTTGACTGCAACTTGTTGATATCTGCTCCCTCATGAAGTTCAAGGATTAAGTCTTTCAGTTTCCTCTGTCTTTTTGTTAGTTCTTGTTGCCAATCACCAGAATCATTGTCTTCTCTGCTGATTGTTACCTCTTCACCAGCATTCTTTGAGATCGAATCAGAAAGTAAAACATAGAGTCTATTCAGAGGCACTCCCGACATTTTAGATACATCAGTAAGGGTTGCTCGACGTCCGATGGTCTTCTGTAATATTGGATTTTGAAGTCGCTTGAGTTTTGGTGATATCTCCACAAGCGTATCAAACAGAAATGGAAATTCATTCGCTAAATCAAGAATCTTGGTTGAAGCCTTTAATGCGACTGCCATAAACTCACCTCATCTACATCGAGAGAGGATGAAATTAACTATATTTAAGTAATATGGTTTAGATAAGATGCGTTGTGATAGAAGAATCTAATGTTCTAATTTGCATAGGATACAGAGGAACAACTATTCATTCTTAGCTGTTCTTTTTCTCTTTTCGAGATTGGACAAACGCAGAAAATCTTTCCATTGGTTCTCCTGATGCAAATGCTTCACCGAAGCCCTGGTTCTCTCCTAAGAACCCATCTGGATTATTATAGATCGCTTTTTTAATCAAGTCCTTCGATTTCATAATGGCATGTTTTGAGTTCCTAATGATTTTTCTACATATATCGTTAACAGTTTCTTCTAGATTTGAAAGGGGAACTACTTTATTCACTAATCCGATTCGCAGTGCTTCTTCAGCATCGATGATATCGCATGTGTAAATAATTTCTCGTGCCTTCAAAGGACCCACAAGTCTTGTAAGTCGCTGAGTGCCACCTCCACCAGGTATAATTCCAAATTTAGTTTCAATTTGACCGAATGTTGCATTATTCGCAGCAACTATCATATCACAACAGAGAGACAGTTCGAGTCCAGCTGTCAAACAGATTCCCTTTACGGCGGATATGACTGGGACTGGCAATGTTTCAAGCTTTGCAAACACAGTTTGAACTTTCTCTGATATCTGAAAAGCTTCATCGTAAACATCCCCTTCATACGCTTTGAAAAAAATCTCAACATCAGCTCCAGCAGTGAATGTGTCGTTTAATGCACTAGATACTACAAGAACACGTATTCTCGAATTTGATGCAAGTTCATCAAGAAATTGGCTCAATTCCTGTACTACATTATCACTAAATGCATTCTTCTTATCTGGGCGATTAAGGAGTAACCAGATAATCTGCCCATCTTCCTCTTCTTTCACAATCCAGTTGTCTAATTTTTTCATACTCTTGTTATGTGTTCCACAGTAATAAAAATTCAATGAAAACAAGGCAATTTGAGCTTCATTAAATAAATCAGAGATGCAACCAAAAATAAATCAATAGAGCTGATTTCTTACAATTCATGGATTCATATCCCCTTCTTACATACCTACAGCACAGTTTTCCAAATCGAACCTCTTTACAAATTTCTAATTACAAAGATATTACGAGTGGCTGGGAAACCCAGATTTTTTCTTATGACTTGGAATGGATTTCTGACAAAGGAAAAGAGAAAGAGGAACTCATTATCAGGGTATATGCTCCTGGGATTGGCGAAAAAGCAGAACGAGAATCAAATGTTATGAAAAAACTCTCAGAAGTAGGTTATCCAGTTCCAAAGGTGCATCTAACTGAAACAGATGAATCCATCCTTGGACACCCCTTCATGATTATGGAACGAATAAACGGAAAAACCCTCGAGGACATAATTTCTATGCCCGGCGTTGATAGAGCAAGATGGATTAACTTGTTCAGCAAGTTATTTGTTGATTTGCACAATCTTGATTGGACTTATTTTATGTCGAACCCCCAAGTCATTCCTACAGATGATCCATACTTTATTATCAACACAACTCTCGCTGACTATAAAGACACTATCGACCGATTTAGGAAGAGTGAACTAAATCCAATACTTGATTGGCTCAAAGCTCGTGGTGATAGAGTTCCTTGCAAACAGCCTTCTATTACACATGGAGATTTTCATCCTATGAATATTCTAATCGATATAAGCGGAAACCCGTTTGTAATTGATTGGGGCGCATCCAAAGTTCGAGATTTTCGGTCCGATCTTGCATGGACTTTGCTTCTAACAAGAGCCTACTCAACAAAGAAAAATCGAGATATGATTTTTGATGGCTATCAGAGAGCTGTTGGGCGTACAATTGATGAAATAGAATATTTTGAGGTTATTGCTATTCTCAGACGATTACTTGATGTGTTAATATCAATAGGTGAAGGGTCCTCATCAAGGGGACTGCGTGAGGGTGCCATTGAGCTGATGAAGGAGCAGATGTACCACATTAGGGTTGTCTATAATTTACTTGGCGATTTGACAGGCATTAAAATTCCCAAATTAGAAGATTGGATTGAGAGCTCTATCCCATAGAGAATCTTCGAGAATCTTGTATTAATTAGTTCTTGAAAACCCTCCCTGATGGAAATCGATTTCGCATCTAACCTTTCTCATATTGCAATAAATCTTAATGTCCTCTTCGATCTCGTCCCATAATGAATAATGCCATCTTATCTGATTATAATATTCCGATAACTCAGGATATTTCGTTTTGACTAGATTCATGATGCGGGAAATATTATGTCCCCGGAAGTTTAGATTCTCAAAGCGAAAATCGTCTGTGATTGGTAACACTGCTTCGATTATGGCTTGCCAGTTAGATATCCTCGGGAAAATTGGGGAGATGAAGACATAGGTCGGTATTTCTGCTTCTGAAATAATTCTCAATGCATCAAGACGATCCTGTGGTTTTGATGCCCGTGGTTCGATTTTTTTCACAAACTCATTATCAAGCGAATTGATGGAAATGCCAACTTCGATGTTGTCAAACTGTTTGAAAAGGTCGATATCCCTAGTGACCAAGCTAGACTTTGTCAGTATCTGAACAGAGGCTTTAGTACCAACGAGCTTCTCTAGAATATGTCTTGTATTTTCATATTTCACTTCTAGTGGAGTATACGGGTCAGTCACCGAGCTCAGAAGAAGCGTCTTGTCATTATATTTCTCAGGGTGAATTCTTTCCCAATCATAATTCTTTACATCAAGAAATGCCCCCCATGAATCACCAATATGACCAGTGAAACGCTTCATGAATTCAGCATAGCAGTAAATGCATGCATGCTGACAACCTATGTATGGATTAATTACGAAGTCAATCCCCGGAATATTGCTTTTTGATATGATACTCTTAGATTGGACTTTTTTGATAATCATCCAGTTGATTATTGATTGAAACTTGAAAACTCTGCCTAAATGACTCAAGTTAAACAATATAGAGGTAAATTGACTCGTCTTTGTTCATCTTGGTTGGTGTCCACCCATCAAGAATAAACCGATATGAAACAACACGCGTTCCTGACTTCAGTTCCCTATCGAGCTTGGCTCTGATCTTCTTATTGATTTCATGTCCCTGATACAATGTCACAACAGTAGCATTTTCGAGACTCACATTGAAGAAGTTGGCTCTGATCACTCTGACTTTTTCCCCTAGTTTGTTTCGTCTTATCGCTAAACGTGACCAAAAAAGTCGTAGTGGATCTACCTCTATTCCAATGGAGTTTGCTCCGAACTCTTTGGCAGCCATGACAATGATTCGACCATCACCAGATCCTAAATCATACAATTTGTCATCAGGATTCACCTTCGCAAATTCAAGCATGGCTCTTACCTTGCTCTTTGGTGTTGGCAACCAAGGTGCACCGAGTATACCAGACCAAGCTATCCAAACCACAAATATAATGACGCATAACTCAATAGCCAATATAATTAGAACTTCTTCTATTGACATGCATCCAACCACATTCACTTAGATGATTTTCTCTTTGAAAATCGTTCTAACAAGTGCAATATTCAATGCAAGAGTTGCAAGTTCTGTCACACCTACGACTACAAAAGCATTAGCCATACCTATCAAGGGATTGAGCAATCCAAAAATAATCGGACCCACAGTGATTCCTAGATTCCCAAGAAAATTGAAGAAACCCATACCCATCGCAGAGTCTTCCTGACTAACAATATCTCCTACAAGCGCCATAGCTGGAGGCCCAGTGATTCCTGAAAAGAAACCAAGGGTCGCTAACATGATGAGCAACAGATTGAAACCTTGTATGCCAACAAATCCGATGACTGATAAAATAATACCAAAACCAATACTTCCCACCACAAGTTGTCTAAATCTTCCGTACTTGTCTGATAGTTTGCCCATTGGGTATTGCAGGATTATAAAAGGCAAAGCGAACACAGCAAGTGATAGCCCTCTGAGTGATTCTTCCAATCCCAATATTACAGCTAGGAAAAACGGTAATGCAGTTAGAATAAATCCAATATGAAGTCTGTCGAAAAGATTGAAAATTCCATGAACCACAAACTCTGGACTTTTCTTAGCAAGCATGAAGCTTTCCTTCAAGGTCGGTCGAGTTTTGGTCATAGGGGGGTCTTTTAGAATTACCAATGCTATTACTAAAACAGCTAAATTC
>JAEORI010000262.1 GCA_016840965.1 Candidatus Thorarchaeota archaeon
AGACGTGAACAGGTTTCCCAATCATTCCACGGAGTTTCAACGATCTGGTAGGTTGCGCCTGAAGCCTCGACACTCTTGAGGTTGTTTGACTCAGTGATAGCTTTATGCAGTACATCCCGCCTGGATTTGATTGTATCGAACAGTTTCGCTCGATAGTCTTTGTCCTCATCCAACAGCTTCAGAGCAAAAAGCTGAGAGAGAGGATTCACACCAAAACCAAGGTCTGCAGTTCTCTGTATCTCTTTGAAAATAACTTCTGTTTTACCAAGCGGGTCATGGAGGATTAAGAAACCCACACGTATCTCAGGAGCCCGCCAGACCTTGCTGAATCCATGCATATAGATCACTGGCACATCTTTAGAGACGCGTAACAATGAAGTGAACGGTTTATAGCTCATCTCATCATAGACTTCATCAGTAATGAGAACTTGGTCAAACTCTCCTGCTAAGTCAACAAGCCCTCTCCAATCAGTTTCACTGTGCATATGACCCGTCGGATTTGATGGGCTCACAACGAAGAGTGCTCCAGGTCCTTCTTGATGCTCCAATTCTTTCCTGAGAAGGTCAAAGTCTATACTCCATTGGAGTTCAGGTGTGCATCGTGCGTACCAAATATTGGTGGTCCTTCTGAAGTACTCGTACGCGGGCGAATAAAATGGAGTTTCTATACCAATAGACCATCCGTGTAGAGCAATAGATAGGACTCCAAAAGCACCACCGCAACCATTGGTGATAACAACCTTGGAATCATCGACCGGCACTCCTGTGAAGGCTTTAGTGCGCTGTTGAATTCCTGCAATGAGTTCTTTGTTGACAGAAGGGTATCCTTGTTCAAAACTCTTGAGATTAATTGACTCCAAAATCATTGGATCTGGTCCAAAGCCAAAGCGTGGAGGATCACACATTGAGAGTTCAATAATATTAGGATTAGCCCTTGCAGGACTAGTAAGCTGACTCAGACGTTCGCTATAACCTAAATCCATCTACAAGACCCAATTGATAGCCATAACCAGCTCCCTTTTTGTCTTCCCTTTCACCAGCTATGTATCAATCATGGCAACTCGCCAATTATCTTCACAGCCTCTGCAGCTGAAATAGCGATCATTGTTTCCGTTCTGTTTGTACCACCCTTTCCGAACATAAACAGAGCCTTCATGGCTGCCTCGACGGAAGGACCCTCCACTATCGAAACCCAATCGTATTTGCCCATAGTGTAGTATAGACCTAGAAGTTTCCCACCAACGGATTTGATGATCTCCTCAGCCTGTTTCTGTCGCTTTGCTGCTTCCTTTATACTTATGATTCCTTTCTCAGTTAGACTACCCAGTATAACGAATATCGGCATTTTCTCACCTCCTTCGTGAATTCGTCAAAACATACCTATTGCATCTCTTTGATATAAAATCTGATGATAGTTGAAATCATCCTATAATCAACGCTTGCGGATGTAAACAAAAACAGAAACCAACGCCACAATTGTTACAGATGCAATGACTACTCCTAGAACAAGATCTAATTCTTGATTGGCTGGTGGTTCGTAATCTAATATTGAATTTAGAATATACTGGAGAATCTCTTCCGAAATGTTCTCACCAGGTTCGTTAGCATTTGCAGTCATTGATACAACAACATTATACTCAGGACTCACGTAGATGTACTGACCATTACTACCTACTGCATAGTATATCCCAAGGGATGATTCAATCCACCATTGATAACCATAGTCTACACCTTGAGCAATGTTTGCGTGTGCGTAAGATGATTGGAGCACCCAATCTGCTGGCAGTATCTGTTGATTGTTCCAAGAGCCATTATTCAAGTACAAGAGCCCTAACTTTGCCATCGCCCGAGGTGTGATATAGAGCTGCGTTCCGCCATTGTTTATTCCCTGTGAGTCAACATTCCATGTACCAATTGTCATGTTCAATGGATTAAAGAGATACTCTTGGGCAAATGCACGAGTTGTCATATTCGTGCTTTTCTGGATTATTGCTGATAGCAGGTGAGATGCTCCTGTGGTATAGACCCAATGTGTACCCGGATCGAAAACCATTGGGAGGTCAAGGAAGAACTGAATGGGATTAGAACTACCAAACATCTGATTGTACATGTTCGTCGGGTCTTCGTAGGAGTTGTTCCATTCATTCCAGTCAAGTCCGGTTGTCATGGTCAACACATGTTCCAGGGTCATGGACTCCTTGCGGGTATCTAAATTCTCAACAGTTATGTCTGGAAAGAAGTCGAGAACGTGCTGGCTGACATTGTCGATGAATCCTTCTTTGATAGCTATCCCAATTAGGGCGCCTGTGAAACTTTTAGTACAAGAAAAGAGATGATGGGGAGAATTCACTGTATAATATGACCAATATCCCTCAGTCACAATATAGCCATTTCTTGTCACGACAAGTCCATGCATCGGAGCCTCTGAGTCTTCAATATATTGAATCATATCATCCAGAATTGATGAGTTCATTGACTGCTCTTCAGGAGTGGTATTAATCCATTCACCATCTGGAAAGTAGGTAATGGAAGTAGAAGCGAAATTAAGAGGAATAGAACTTCCAAAAATGGTCTGAACAGAAATCAGTAGCATGATAATAGACCAAATCTGGAAAGTTCTACACCTCATACTGTTTCATCGAATTTTGAGCACATAAAAAACGGACGTTCCTAGCAATCGCTAGCTCGCCCTTCGATTATCACTCATCAGCCCAGTTCATCTGCGAATTTCTTACCAAACTCTCTAGCCTTTGTAGGTTCAGTAGCATCGAGTGGACCTTTTCGGTCTACCACAAGTGCAGTACAACCAGGAGAGAGTATCCTCGCTTTAGGGGCTTTATTAGCAATCATTTCCTCAATCTGCTTGGCTGCGCGTCCTTTATGCCCAGGAGCTTGATATGTGTCAAAGGTGGACACCAACTTGCCATCTAGACCTTTCTTTGCCGCCTCATTGACTGCGCTTTTGATTCCTCGTGTCGCTCTAAATGCATGTATTGGTCCACCAAAAAGGACACCATCAAAGTCAGAGATGTTTTCCGATTTCACATCTTTGATCCCAATGACCTTACATTCAGCAGTACCAGTTTCCTCAATACCAGCAGCAATCTCTCTTCCGAGTTTCTCAGTGTTTCCATAAGTCGTGTCAAAAACAACTAGAACTTTCTTCATATCCACAACCTCTATCAGTTGAGTTTGGAAATATTTGGGGCGTTTTAAGAATTACCAATTTCATCTTGAATAAGCTGCGCGAGTGAGGTGAGCTGATCAATCTTGCTAATTTTCAGACCTTCTGTGTAGATATTTGTTGAGGAGAAATGTTCTGCTACTACACCTTTCAACACAATGACCCCGAGAAACATCAGAGCTTTGAGATAACCTACAATGTGCGCCTCTTCCTCAACAGGAGAATGAAGAATTACTGTAGAGGGATCCCGTAGCAATCTTGAGGATATATGCCCAATGGACAACGGGTCAGAAAGACTCTTCATTAGAGTTTCCACGGTGGGTTTTACTCGATTTATGAACTGAAGATATCTGACCATTCCGTCATCTGGATTAGTCATGTAAGACTCTACAATACCATGAACTTCATCTACAACATTCTTCAAAAACTCAATCGAAACAGATTGAAGCTCTGATGTGTTTAACTTTGTAAACTCATTTTCAGAGAGGATTTTCTCAGGTATATCAAGTAATGATAAGTCACGTTTTCCAATTACAAAAATGAGACCTCTCTGTCCCACATCTCGCCCTTGATCATAATCGTCTGCAAAAGAGCAGGAAACATTCCAACCTGTCCGGGCAAAGAATGCTGGGACATCCTCTTTGTTCAACCCCCATTTGAAATGAGTCATGAATGGACCAAACTGCGCTAGACTAAGTCCTGGAACGCACACATCTGCGAATACCTGACTTTTTTCAGAACAATTTTTGGCGGCGTTCTTTAGAATTGATTCGATCTTGATTTTGTCAATATAGTAGACAAGACCTTCAAGCAACCAAAAAGTTGGAATCTCATGTGAGAATCCGGATTTTTCAAGTTTGAAAATCCAATCCAACTCAGAGAGATCTGCAGAAACTCGCACAAGGTGACAGAGTGGGATTTCATCTCCAAGAATACTTGATTTGTATTTGTTAATCAAGTCAAAATCAATCTCAAAGAGTGTATGTTTACCATCCTTAAGTGGTTCAAAGCGATAAGCTCTTGCATCAAGGCCAGCACCAAGTAGGATAATCTGCGATTCTTTATGTTCATTGCACCATGGGGTTAACAGATAGTTGTCAATGAAGTGAGTCCTAACGATTGTATAGTCACCGGTTCCACTGGCTCTTCTGTGCTTTATGAAATATGACTGCAAGTTCCCTGCAAGACGCTCAGCAAAGGGATCAGCAATAAGTGCATTTTCGCGAGTGGACTCTATCGCACGATAATACGCCATGAGTCGGGCTGTGAATGAAATTGAACTTGTCTTATCATCAATCTCATGTTCATCCATGAATCTAACCCTTGGACCAGTTCATGTTTGAGTCACATATTGATTGATTGTCTTGTATCTTTCGCATATTACGCCAAAAGGTATGGTTATTTACTTAAGTATAATCTATTTTACTTGAGTAAAATCGTCTATTGAAGTGGTCCCATGAACAAAGACAGCGCCGCGTCACCAAAAGTACAGAGACTGGAACGTGAGAGGCAGCAACGTAGAAAGGCCATCATCAGGATTGCTGGTGAATTCTTCGCGGGTCAGGGATATGACCAGACCATGGTAGAGGATATCGCAAAAGCAGCTGGATATACAAAGATGACTATTTACAACTATTTTGAAACAAAGGATGACCTTTTTGTGGCAGTTGTTTCGCAAGCGTACAAGAAACTCTTTGAGATAATGGACAGCTATCTGAAGCAGGCTGAAGTTGCTTATGAACTTCGATCCATGGGGAATGCGTATCTTGTATTCTTCGAGAAACACCCTGAGGATGCTATGCTCTTCGAGTCAGGACGTTTGAGTGTCGTTACTTCTAAAATAGTGAAGAAACACGAAGACAATGAACCATTGAGCGAGAGCGAGCAGGAGTTTACGCGCTACATGGGAATGCTTGAGGAGTTAATGACCTCTGTGATTACAGCGACCTTGAAGCAATCAGGTATCGAAGGGAAGGTCGACCCTTTCTCAGTGATAATGGTCCTTAGTACTTTCGCACAGGCAATACGTGAACTTGTTTTGCGGGGTCGAATCAGCGATCGCCCTGAGGAAAAGACCAAGGAGTATCTTTCCGTTTTCTTCAATATTATCGATCAGGGACTAAAACACTACGATGATTGAACTATTAATAGTAGGTTAATAAAATGAGTAAAACAGATACAATTCAATTTGAAAAGCAGGAATATAGTGAAGCACGCCAAATTGGGGGTATCAAGAGATTCTTCATCATTCTAGGATTGAGCTTAGTATGGGCATTCCTTTCAGCCATGATTGTAGGAAGTCTTGCAGCCGCCATATGGACTGTGATTCCAACTTCCTTACTATCATGGGGCTCAAACCAAGTGAATTTACTTGGTTATGTTTCACACTGCACATTTACCCCCTTCAGTACTCTCATTCTTCTCGCGACCACAATCATTGGCATCTTCATAGTTCATAGACTGAAGAGGGGGCGGATCATTGGACTTTGTGTTTTCATAGGAACCACAGGAGGCCTTTTGATCGGGCTTATTGGAGGAATGGACATTATCATGTTCATGGGTATGGGAATCGGTGTTGGTGTCGGGATTGTGCTTGGCATACTTGCAGGGATGATTAGGAGTATAGAGGTTTAAGTGAAAAACAATGATGAGAGCACTTGTAGTTTATCACTCGCTTTTTGGGAATACGAAGAAGGTGGCCACGAGTCTGGCTAAAGGTCTTCAAGAGTCATCCCTTGAAGTAGATTGCTTCAGTATTGATGAAGTTGACATTAAAGAAACTTCGAATTACGATTTGATTGCAATTGGAAGTCCAACACACATAATCAAACCATCTAAAGAGATGAAGCAGTTCCTGGATGAACTGAGAACCATTGAGCTAAAGGGGGTGTTTGGATTCAGCTTCGACACCAGGAATGAATCAAGAATGAATAGCAGGAGTTTCCTGATTCTTGAAAACAGTGCTGCAAGATCTATTGAGGGAGCCATGAAAAAGATGAAGATGAAAATCATTCGTCCACGTGTATCCGCCATTGTTCATGGAAGAGAAGGCCCACTCAATGCTGACGTTGAAGAGACCTTCCTCCAGATTGGTAGAGAGATTGGAGCCGCACTAGCAGTTTAGGGTTTAAGAGTGAAATTTGACTCACTCTCACCTCTATTTTCCTTATCACAAGCCATATTTTTAGCATTAAGCTGATATTGGAAGAGTTTATATTAGTTCAGACAATGTAATACGTAATAGGATTACACCTGCACGCGAGGAGAGGAGATGAGCGGGTCTGATTGCGTCCGAGTAATAGCCGACGAGATACTCAAGGGTCAATGTCTGTGCCTGAGTGAGCCTCTGTCTTACCCGGGAATTGTACTTGTACCAATCGTAAGAGTCGGTATTTCCCCACTGACTAGGAGAAAACTTGGCAGAACTACCTTGACTGAATATGTGCACAAAGTCATTGTCGGAAGTCTACCTAGGAACACATGCGGTGTTATCGTCTTAGACTCATTAGGAGATGTTGTCACATTCAAGCTTCATATGAACGTCAATATGTTCTGGGAACGAATAGGTTACGTCGAAAGACTTGTGATAGAGCACCATAAAGACACACGAAAACCAATCAGTAAAGACGGTTCCACAGCAAGAGCTATTGCTTTTCTGATGAAACTCAAAATGGAAGGACCTGAGGGAATAATGAGCTCAAAAGCGGATTATTTTGCAGTGTCACGAACGAACTTAGTAGACAAGCTGATGGAAACAAACGACCTTCTAGCGAGTACTGAAGCAGTCCTATATGCTGCGGGTCGATAGGATTTCCCTCACCGGAGCATTCAAGATTATATTGACTAGAACAACCAAACGCCGAAAGGAAGATGGTGTTTCATTGAGTCCAGAGAGGACCCCAGAATTATTCGATTCATGGGCCGCAGACTATGACTACTTCATTAATGTCGGGTCTAAGAGCTTTCCATTTTTGGGATGTCATGATGTTCTAGCTAAGATAGTGGAGCTAGCAGACCCTAAACCAGGAATGAAGGTACTTGATGTTGGGATTGGAACTGGATTGCTAGCTCAGAAGTTCTTGGATTTCAACTGCCAAATATGGGGTATTGATTTCTCCTCTAAAATGCTTGAAGAAGCTAAAAAGAGGCTACCTAGGGCAAATCTATTCCAAGTTGATATTCGTTCAAAATGGCCTCCAAGTCTGAAGGTTGGTTTTGACAGGATTGTATCAGCCTATACGTTGCATCATCTAGATCTGATGGGCAAGATTGATGTAATAAAACGGATGTCAAATGAGCTCCTCCAAGATGGTGGCCACATCATTGTGGGAGATATTTCATTTCCTAGTTTCACTGATCGCGCAAGTGCTCGTACGAGATTGGAGAACGTTTGGGATGACGATGAATACTATTGGGCTGCTGATGAATTCAAGACAGTGGCAGCTGGTGAAGGCCTATATGTTGTATATGAACAGGTTTCAGATTATGGGGGAGTTTATGTCCTAGATCCTATACCTTAGAGATATTTAAGATGGCTTCTCCAGTGAGTAATAGCAGTCTACTACACACTACATCTTAGCACTTATGAGATGATTGTATAGACGATTCATTGATTATATTGCCATGCAGGTCTCAGTTCTCTCCACACCGGGAGCATCATGAATATCTTCAACCAGCTTCCGAAAACCAGCTTTTACAGGTATATCGGCATATGCAATGATGTCGTATGGTCCAGTGACCATGTGTACGTGTTGTATTTCCTTTATTTTCTGAATCTCTGCAAATGCAGTACTCGCTTTTCCTGCTTTTACCTGAATGAGTACGATAACGACCACCAAAGTCGGAACCTCCTGAGCTTAATATTGTATAGAGGCGTTTGTACAAAAAAACATAGCTAAATAGCAGGAAGAAATGTTCGAGCCATTATTCTTTTTGTCTATGCCGCAGTTTGAACAGCAACCTTCAGCCGTTCTATGAAACCCTCAACATCATATTCGAGTTTCTGACGCAACACTTTCCAGGTTGCAGCACAATTTGGATAATCAACACTCAACATTTCATGAAGGATCTTATCGACTTTCTTAATATTCTCCTTAGTTTCTTCAACTTCAATATCACGAAGGAGTTCCTTCATTCTGGAGTTCTTGAAATAACAGGTCATTACTATGGCACCAATCAGTTATTGACGTTCTGTTAGATGAGCTTCACTAATATAATGCTGTGGTTTATGGAGCTGGATTGAGTTTGTTTTTGAAGGAGAAGATTTGAAAGGACTATCATGCGGGAACGAATTTGTGATCAAACCGATTTTCTGCGATCTTCATCTAAGAAGCTATCAGAACTGATTAGTACCGACATATGTTTGTAGAAACCTGATATATGGAACCAGTTGATTATGGGTCATGAATAGAATGATAGCCCCATGTGGCATTGACTGCATAGAATGTCCGGCGTACATTGGAACTCAGACCAACAACATGGTGCTGCTTGAAGAAACAGCAAAGAAGTGGTCAGACGACAAACGTCAATATAATGCTTCAGACCTCATCTGTAATGGTTGCAACAGCGACAAGATGCATGTCTTCTGTCTTGAGTGTAAAATCAGACTTTGTGCAAAGGAAACGGGATACAAGG
>JAEORI010000263.1 GCA_016840965.1 Candidatus Thorarchaeota archaeon
AACACTCTTACCATTCGCTACCTCTGAGAGCATCTGTCCAACTATCTCTTTTCCCACTCCATTGGGAAGGAATGATGAGAAATTCCTACGAATGAGCTCCTCCTCTTTATACCCCAGTAATTGAGTTGCTGCTTGATTTACTTGCAGGATATTGCCTATCAAGCTCAATGAAAAATACGCTATGGGCGAGGAAGCAAATAATGTTCGATATCTGGTTTCAGATGCATCGATAGCTGATTCAAGTTCGACTTGACGTGTAACATCTCTTACAATACCCATTATAGCTGGTTTTCGAGAGAGTGCAAAGTCAGATGTGCTCATTTCAACATGCACTATACTTCCATCACGCTTTAGAAATCGGGCTCGAAAAGGAGGTTGTCCACTCTGACCCCAATTTAACCTCTTGTGAACATCTGAAAACTCACCCGCTGTTGTTGGTTCTAATAGATCAGTTATTGGCTTGCTTTCAATACTTGCAAAATCATATCCCATCATTTCAAGAAATGCAGGATTAGCCATAATGATTCTATCATCCTGCAAGATGACAATACCATCATTTGCTAACATGACCATTCCGAAGTATTCGTCTTCTAGAAGGCCATTCTTGTTGTGGTGACCCTGCAAATCATTTTCCGCCTAAACCCATCAATAGTTATTGAATCTGCTCTTATCCTACGATTCAATCTAGAATTGCACACATATAGATTGCTTGTGTCAATCCGCACTTAGACATCATCTGTAAGTTTATATTTGATTACTTGAACAAATGTTCAAACAAGGTGGATTCTATGGGTACAGTAAAAACCTCCCCCCAAGGAATAGATTTCAAAGAAGGCGAACTAGATGAAGTCATTACAATTTTCAAAATCCTATCAGATCCATCTAGGGTAAAGATTCTGTCAACGCTCACCAAACAAGATAGTCTCTCAGTAAGCAACATATCAGACAGTCTGAATATGGAGATAAGTGCTGTAAGTCATCAGCTAAGCACCTTGAAGATGCAAGGTTTTGTAAAGAAGAAAAGAGTGGGAAAACATGTCTTCTATAGTCTTGACGACGACTGCATTACAGACATAATGAAGAGGGCTAGAGATCATGTCGCAGGTAGATAATCAGACTTGTACTACCTGTGCAGTTCCCACAGAATCAAAACCAGAGGTGCCAAAACGCTTCAAATATCAAATGGCAGTTGTATCAGCCATTATGCTCATATCGGGCGTAATAGTTGAGGTTCTCAATTTTGATATGCTAATTGTATATGGCGTATTTCTCATCTCAATGTTGTCAGCGGGCCAATTCATTATTCCCCGTGGCGTTCAGGGACTTCTAAAGCTCCGATTGGATATGCATTTTCTAATGTCATCAGCCTCTATTGGAGCTTTCATAATAGGTGCTCCTGCGGAAGGTGCTGCTGTCATGTTCCTCTTCTTCATATCTATGTTACTTGAAGAAAGAGCTGAAGACCAGGTAAAGAAAGAATTATGGGGTCTCATAGAATTGGAGCCGCGTACAGCAACAATTCTAGTGAAGGGGACAGAGGCGTGCATTCCGACATCAGAGGTCACACGTGGAGATATCTTGATTATTCGTCCGGGTTCTAGGATCAGCCTTGATGGAGTGATAATAAATGGAGAAACATCAGTGAACCAAGCACCCATCACTGGAGAATCAGTTCCGGTTCCAAAGACTATCGGGGATCATGTATATGCTGGAACAATAAACCAAGAAGGATACATCGAGGTTGAGGTCACATCTGAGTCAAATGAAACAATTTTGTCAAGAATTGTTGAATTAGTTGAAGAGGCGAAGAACAAGAAAGCCCCGACTGAGAAACTGATATCACGCTTTTCTCGTAAGTACACGCCAATCATGGTAACTCTTACACTACTTCTAGGATTGGTTTCCCTATATCTTGGTTCATCTATAACTGAAGCAACATACCGAGCTTTAACTCTCCTTGTGATTAGCTGCCCTTGCGCATTTGTGGTTTCCATTCCCGTTAGTATGGTATCTTCAATAGCAGGGTCTGCAAGAGAGGGTGTACTAGTGAAAGGTGGAACATATATTGAGCAGGTTAGTAAGACAAAGAGCGTCGCTTTTGATAAAACAGGCACTCTTACAGAAGGAGAACTAACGGTCAAAGAAATATGCCTTCATAATAATTATTCAAAATCAGACGTACTCACAGCAGCTGCAGCACTTGAACAGATGTCGGAACATCCGATTGCAAAGGCTTTAGTTGCTGCTGTTGCAAAGGAAGAACTCCAGATGCGTGAGGTGGAAAAGTTCTCTGCAATTCCTGGTTTAGGTGCAGAAGGAAAAATCGGAGACACTACATATCTTGTTGGAAATCGAAGACTCCTCATGCACCAAAATATAGAGTTGGATAAACTCACGGAACATAATTGCGGTGTGGGTACTATGGTGTATGTTGCCAAGAATCGTGAGCATCTTGGAACAATTATTCTATCGGACTCGCTCCGAGAAGGCGCTATCGATGCAATTAGAGAATTGAAAAACATGAGCATAACCTCAACAATGCTCACTGGTGATAGCGAATTTGTAGCAAAGGAAGTTGCAGAAGAGATTGGAGTCAGCCAGTATATAGCAGAGCTTTTACCTCAAGAGAAAGTCAAAGCTATTGAGAAGCTCTCAGCTTCTGGTTCGACCATTATGGTTGGAGATGGAATTAATGATGCCCCTGCATTAGCAGCAGCAGATGTAGGCATTGCTATGGGCGCTGTATCCTCAGATGTCGCTCTTGAAACCGCAGATATAGCTTTGATGCAACAAGACTTGAG
The DNA here is from genome assembly GCA_016840965.1 of Candidatus Thorarchaeota archaeon. Next base: position 2,802 of record JAEORI010000263.1, read on the forward strand.
AAAAGTTCCAAAGCTCATCAAGAAAGCCAAAAAAACTATGTCAATCGTTCGTCAAAACATCGCAGTATCAATATCAGTAAAACTGGTAATTGGTATATTAGCTGCTCTCGGTCTTGTTAACCTGTGGGTGGCAATTGGTATCGGAGACATGGGGCTTACTTTTGCGGTCATTGCTAACGCACTCCGGCTTGTTCAAAAGCAATAACTTTGCTTACATGTAATTGTTAAGAGCTCTGACAGAAACCGCAAGAAAGAAACAGACTAAGGACAAAGTATAGAGAGGAAGGACGATTAGAATCAAGAAACTCTCAGCAAAAATTGCTACTAAGAACACCATTATTGCTCCTAGTCCTAGGTTAACCACTGGAAAGGAAAAAGCCAAGGGAACAGGGAGTGTCTTTGGGTCGCTTGTCAATACCGGAACATAGGCACCTACTGCACTACCACTTGCAGCAAAAAGAATTGTCAATGGAGCCACAAGGGTGATGATTGCTAGATATCCCTCAATATGAATGAAATAGATAAGAAAACCGCACGCTGGAATTACTACTATAATAATCTCAAAT
>JAEORI010000264.1 GCA_016840965.1 Candidatus Thorarchaeota archaeon
ACATGTTGCAGATAGTTGGTTCCATATGAACCGAAGTCTTAATGCTTACAGAGGATGTGAGCATGGTTGTATCTATTGCGATGGCAACTCAGAGTATTATCATGTAGACGACTTTTACTCGCATATCAGAATTAAAGAAAATGCAGCTGAAGTTCTTCAGAAGGAACTAAAGAAACTTGGCTTCACATCTAGAACTGAGTTGGAATCGGAAACACTATGGTCATTTCTTGATGAGGAGGACGTAAAAAGAATTGTAGAAAAAGTTCCTCGAAAACTTGTAATTGCAGCATGCGGTGGAGTTAGTGATGGATTTCAGCCTGCTGAGAGAGAACATAAAGTCACATATCAGATTCTAGAAACTCTTCTAGACTATGGGTTGCCAATCTTCATCCTCACCAAATCGAATCTTGTGTTGGAATATCTAGATTTACTCAAAGAGATTCATGATAGAGCTTTTGCGAATGTTGCATTTACAATAACATGTGCAGATGATGAAGTCCAGAAGGTGTTTGAACCAAATGCAGCAACAACATCTGAGAGGTTTGCTGCGCTCAAAGAAATCCGCGATGCAGGTCTGTATGGTGGTGTTATGGCGACTCCAATCATTCCAACAATTGGAGATAATCTTGAAAACATGACTGAGCTTGTAAAGAAGACAAAACAAGCAAATGGCGAATTCATTCAATTTGGTGGAATGACACTAAAGCCCGGTCGGCAAAAAGACTATTTCATGCGTCTAATTAAAAGAAAGTATTTGGCTAACTATGATGCCATAGAGAGAATTTATGAAAATAACAACGCTTATGGTCAACCTATCTGGAATCGACTCCCAGTCCATGTAATGACCATGGGATATCATATCTGTCGAGAATTTGGTTTAAGAGACCGGTCTGTTAGGCATAAAATCCCTCACGAATATCAGTCAAATAATCTCGTTTTAGGAGTCTTACTTGATATTGTCTTTCGGATGGGCATGCACTTAGGAATGCCAAGAAACATGATCAAACCTTACTGGGAGCTTGCTGCACGGATTGAACGGGGAGCTGATGAACTAGGTGAACTCAAACAGAGGGGAGATCTGAAACAATATCTAATGATAGATGACTCGATGACGAAGACTATTGAGGAGATTCTGAAAAAAGGAACCTGTCAGGTGTTGAAGGATTTAGAGGAAAGGATTGGCAGTATGGCTAAAACGGAACTAGACGAGGAGATGCGAGTTTCCCTAGATGAGTATTCATAAACCCTTCAATGAAGAGTTAAACTGGCTCATCTACCTTCTTCTTTACATACCCTAAAGGGTACACCTTTTCCTTTATTCTCCTCGTCAGGCTGCCAATCACTCAGCAGATTTGAATAATACAATTTCATGAAGTGTTGAACCATTCTCTTTGATAGTCGAACCTTCGTAATTAACCTCTAGATCAAAATCCGAGAGGAGTCGAAAGTATCCTGGTTTCAATCGTAGAATATTTTTAGCAATGAAATGAAGAGCTCCCCCGAAATTGTCGAGCATGTCCACTGCTTCTAGAATCTTGTTCACTTTCATTTCGACTCGCATTTCATTTGGGACATTGATGACTATTTTGTGGGGGAAACTGTGTTTTGCACTTGGACTAAACTCAAAGTCTACCTTGAAGAATTGGTAATCACCCGAACTGAGAATTGGGTCTTCGCCTTTAGCTAGGAGCAATACCTTAACCTGATGATTATCCACCTTCTTATTGCACTGGATGAAGGCGTATGAAACGGTATAACTCTCAGAGTAGATTCTGCCCCACATCCAATAATCTATGATGCTCTGAAAAGAGAAATTCAGCCAATTATGATCGTGGTAACCAACACCGTTCACTGAAAGTGTCTTATCACCATCTCTCACTGTTCCCTCTACTGACGCTCTAGGGAGCGGAACAACCCATGCGAAATAGCCGAGATTAGCAAAATGTGAATAACCAGTGCCAGGCTTCCAACCTTTTACCTCAGCTTTGTAGGTCAGGTCAAACATGAGTTCTTCATCTTCAAGAAAAATCTCATAGGTTGAAAGACCATTTTCGGTGAATGTTACTTTCATAGAGTTGTTTCCTATTGTAACATGAGGATTTTCTCGAGATGCATAGAATTGAGACTTCTTGTATTTGAGAACCTTCTGGGTCTTGCGACCATCTGGTCTTAGGAGAGTCAGTTCGACTGCAATTTTCCCCTGATCAAGTCCAGGATTAGGATATGCAGCATAGAAGAATGCTACCAGTGTATAGCCTCCTTCTAAGTGGGCATCAAAATACCACCACTCAAACTGATTCTTGGCTCCTACATCGATATGAAGCGCATCATCCTCTGATTTCAACGGAATGATTGTACCATCTCTACGACCAGGTCCAGTCCAACCTTCCTTAGCAACAGGGCTACTTTGTTCATTCATGTATTATTCCTCCTTCTGACCTGCAGAGATGTAGTGACTCGAGTCACATACTCCCTTTGGGTCGAATGTTGCTTTAATCCTTCTTAGCCACTTAGGATAGTCCATTGTGCGTGGGCCATAGTAATCATGAACTTTGTCACCAACTATGAAGAAGGGCATTCCAAGTGCTTTTTTCAAGTCAACCTCATTGCACTCATCTTGGTATTCTGCATAGCCTTTACATGATTCAACAGATGCAGCATTGTAGACAGTGGGAACTTCTAGATGAGCAGTGTGTCCGCCCTCATAAGCAGTTGTCCAGACACCTTCTCCTCTGTCATCCCCAATCACTCCTTTCTCAATATACTTGAACTTGATTGGCTGGTTCACTTTAGCAATCTTCACTGCAAGAGCTATGCTGTCCATACCTCCGTGCGTACTCTGGAAACAGTTGGAGAACCTGAATGCATGCCCTCCAAGCATATTCCTGACCGATTCCGCATAATGGGCATTTCTTGGGATAATGACTTCATCCTCAATCAAATCATTGCCACCATGCTTTTCCATAATTGCCTTGATGAGTCTGCACCGATAGTGGAACTCCCTCTCAGTGTGCGCGGTCACCAAGACTATGAAGAACCTCTTAGCATGGAGTAAGACTCCTCCAAAGATAGATTCTACAGCTTCCATTTTTGTGTCTGTGAAGAGCCCAGCCAGTCCTTCAGCTGATGAGCAGGTAGCCATCATAACAGCATCATGGTCATTAACCTCATAGAACGCAGGCTCGAACTGCTCCCACTCAGGGAAGTTTAGGACAAACATCTTCCAATAGGGCGGTACTTTCCATTCGTAATGAGGTACAGTTCCACTAATCTCCCACTTGAAATCCTTTGGAGCTGGCCACGAGTATAGCTTGATCGCAGCTTTCGTGAAAACTCCTAGACCGCCGTAGGAGCCCATCCATCCTCTGATTACTCCACGCATACTAAAGCCAGGCCCATCTCCGCTGAACCATTTACCTGTTTGCTCAAAGGAACCAACACGTAGCAGCTCTCCATTGGGCAATACCCACTCAACTCCGAGTAAGTTTCTTCCAGAGAATCCAGTATAGGGCGATGTGAATCCAGGGCCAACAAAAGCGGTGTGGCTTGCTAACGGAGAGGTCTGCGGTCCGGCACCCTGTGCATGGTGCATCAGACCGTATCTGAACAGCTCAGACTGTAGCTCAGCATTCGTTACATAGGGTTCAATGACAGCGTACATATTTTTGTCGTTGACTTCGATGATACGATTCATTCGTCTTAGATCAATCTGAATTGATCTTGCATGAGAAACTCCAGCCCAGGGACCCATACCTGTACTGAAGGCTTTGAATTTAATTTCATGTTCATTACAAATCCTAACGATTGCCTGAACCTCTTCAGCAGTTTTAGGAAGTACCACAGCTCCTGGTCTGATGCCAAATCGTGAAGGTTCACCGCCTCTCTGGGCTTTCTCAATCTCATAGCCCCACTGGAATGCATAGGTGTCCAATATGGCAGGTGCTCGAGTGATGAAACGTTCACCCACAATGTCGCTGAGTTTCTTGTAGACAATATCCTCTAGCATCTACTCACCTCCCTCCAAGCTCCTCAACACAAGCTGTGTCAGATCAAAAAACTCCATCGGATTTTCTCTAGTCTTCAGAGCATCCTGCAGATTGGTTTTGCAGAAAGGACAGGCGGAAATTATAGCATCTGCACCAGTCGATTCAGCCTCCTCGATACGCTCATTTGCCGCGAATAATGCAAAATCAGGGTAAGCAGATTTGCATCCAGCTCCAGCCCCACAGCAGTAGCTATACTCACGGATTCGTTCCATCTCAACCAGATCCACTCCAGGGAGTTGTTTCAATACATTTCGAGGCGCATCATACACTCCATGTGTTCCTTGCCTGATCGGCTTTGGAGGATCCCAAATATAGACCTGCGACAGAAGCTCAACCTTCTCTCCAACATAAGATTCGTATGGCTCAGACATCCTGCCAAGATGGCAGGGATCATGATATGTGACCTTCAATGGAATAATATGCTTCGGTTTCAATCGACCGTCTTTGAGAAACTTCTCCATGAGTTGCGATGTATGGATTACCTCGAAGTCATGTTCAACATACCTCGGATACTCTGTTTTGAGCATGTTAAAACAGCCGGAACAACTAGTAATGATTCGTTTTACTCCTTTGTCCCTGAAAAGCTCAATGTTTCCGTTCATGATTTCAATAGCGGTTTTCTTATCCCCAACTCGATAGATAGGGCTTCCACAGCAAATCTCACCAGAACCGAGTATGGTGAAAGGCTCTTGGGCTGCATTAAGAACTCGTACAGTACTCAATGCAATCTCTTCTCTACGAAGTGCAGCTGTGCATCCAACAAAATAGAGCGTGGATGAGCTATCATCGATCTTTATGTCATCTGGAATCCACGCTGATCTCTTCTCAACTGACTCACCATATGGATTGTTATTCTTCTTCACAAGGTCGATGTACTTCTTGTGCGCAGCGATTGGACCCACACCAGACGCAACCGCCTGCACACGGAGCTCATGTATGACTTCGTTAGGTTCGAAATCATAAACCCACTTGCAGGCAACCTCACAGCCGCCACAGTTGGTGCACTGGTAGAGGACATCCAGCATCTCAGGTGTCCACTCAAGTCGTCCCTTAT
>JAEORI010000265.1 GCA_016840965.1 Candidatus Thorarchaeota archaeon
ACTTTGAAGGAATCGTTCAATGAGCCAGTACCTTTCATTATCTTAGCAAACCCGTGAAAGATAAAGCCTAACAAGGGGAACTTCAAGAAATTACCAAAGTATGTTAGAATTGCTACCCAAAAGTAACGTGAAATACCTGTACTAGATTCCACAAGAGGTGCTGGCACAAAAGCACCCATCTGTGCATTGGTGCCCGCATGAACGATATCAGATGGAATGTGTAGCCAATTTACAACAGGAGTCATCAAAGCCAGAATTATGTTCAGCACTAGAAAGAATCTAAGCATTGATAAATAGCCTATCTGGCCAGTTTCGCTCTCAAAAGCCTTCTCAGGATCAACAATGAACTTTATTGATTTGCGAAAATCTTGCATTCCTAAAACCTCAGTTACTAGTACTTCACTAACTCAATATGTGTGAATAAACATAGGTCTGTTTCGGTTCAAGCTTAAAATTTTCGAAAAAAAGTTAGAAATGATTAAGGAACTAAATATCGTTCATCAGCATGATTCTGAGATACCAGTTCAACCAAACCAGCTAGTCCATCCTTGAACGAATTGATTTAGGTGCTTTCAAGATTGATTCTATTTGTGATAAAAAGAAGTACGATGCCCATCATGACCATTATAGCTGGTGTTATGACATCATAGAGAAAATCTTGAGTTGGTGCAAATATAAGACCCCATCCCAACTCAACGGCACCAATTCCAAGAAGGGAGCACCCCATGAGCCCCAAGGCAATGACAATATCGCGTCTTGAAACCATGTTGTGGGTTTACCACATAAGCTCTCTTTAAGTGTAGCGTCTGTCTTACCCTATACAACAGAATCATTAGTATTAAACAAATCCAAGGGCGGCGGTGTTTCAGAATGGAAATGAAAACAAAGGAAAAAGTCTGGAAGGAGATTCAAAGAGAGAAACAGAAAATCATGAAGCTCTCAAGCGATCTAATCAAGATTCCAAGTGTGAATCCTCCAGGAAACACGAAAGAGATAGCGGACTACATTTTGGAGTATCTTTCTGGGCATGGTCTTTCATGTAAAGTGCATGAACCCGAAGAAGGAAGAATAAACGTAATTTGCAATCTTGGTTCTAAGTCAGGGAAAAGACTTGTCTTGAATGGTCATATGGATGTTGTACCTGTAGGAAACGAAGACAAGTGGAGCTTTCAGCCATTTTCCGGTAAAATAGCGAACGGATTTTTGCATGGACGAGGTGCTAGTGACATGAAGGGAGGAGTGGCGGGGATTATGAGTGCAATGTGTTTCTTGGCCAAAATCGAAGATAGGCTGAATGGCGAGCTGATTCTCACTCTTGTTCCTGACGAAGAAACAATGGGCATACATGGCACTGGTTGGATTCTTGAAGAGGGGTTAGTGAAACCTGATGCCTGCATCATTGCAGAACCAACTGATGTTCCTCTTATTGATATTGGGCAGAAAGGTGCATATTGGGGCAAACTTGGAATCGAAGGTACTCCAATACATGGTAGCCTTTCGCCCTATAGGGGAGACAGTGCCATTCTGAAGGCATGTAGAGTGATGAGCAAGATGATGGAAATCACCAAGACCAAGGTGAATCAACCAAAGGACATCATAGATGTAATAGAGTCCTCAAAGAAACTCATTGAGAAACTAATTGGATCAGAGGGCATTGGTATCATTTTAAGCTCCCCAACCTTGAACATTGGGATAATCAAAGGCGGTGAAAAAGTCAATATAGTTCCAAGCCAATGCGAGATTGAGTTTGATATTCGACTGCCAATTGGATTCACTGCTGATAAAGCCACAGCAGAGTTGAAAAATCTGCTAGCTGAGTTTGGAAATGAGGTGGAGCTAGTGATAGCCACTACTATAGACCCCAACTACACATCACCGGAAGCTCCCATAGTCAAGCTCACAAGAACAAATGTAAAAGAAGTTCTAGGGAAAGAACCAGATATCTTCGTACAATGGGCATCAAGTGATGCAAGACATTTCAGACTGCGAGGCATTGATACAATCCACTATGGACCAGCAATCATCGAGGGTATCCATGGACTGAATGAGAAGGTCAAAGTAGACGACATAATCTCTGCAACAAAGGTCTATGCAGGAGCTGCTATTGACTACCTATCATAGGAAATGCAGAACTCGAAAGTAGCTTTCCCAGTTCTTGGATTGTGTGTTTGTACTAAAATTTGCACCAAGACTCGAAAAATATTCACTCATCACTTGATTTCACTTTATGTAAGTTTGTATCTCATTTGATATACTATTAGACTATTGTACAGAGAGAAGAGGGCTATTGAGAATTATGAGAGAAATCATAACCAGAAATTAAAGAAATCTTTATTTCAATAGAAAACTAAGTATTAAATGAAATAGCCGTAACGATACTTGATTCCTTTGGAGAGTCTGAGGGGAATGAGTACGTATATTTTTAATATCATGGTGGAGGATTTGGATTGGAAAGTAGTGGAATTGAAGAATCAGTAGAAGGTTCGAAACCAGAGGCACCTACTGGAGTGACGGGCATTGCAATAGTCATAGTCTTCAGTGGAATAGGATATGTAGCTCAAGGTGTTGCTTGGGTCTTTGGCATATTTGATCCTGCATCATTTTTGATTTCGATTCTTTTATCAGCCTTGTTTATTGGTGGAGGTATCATAATGATTTTCGTTGGAAAGGGACTTGTTGATTTGAAATGGTGGGCACTGTGGGGGTCAATTACTATGCTTGCTGTCACGATTCTGGTGATATCCATCAATCCCTTTGCAGCATTTCAAGTATGGGACGACCCGCTCGCAAGAGCAAGTGGAGCGGTAACCTTTTTCATCATTGTCTGTTATCTCGCTATGCCTACTGTTAGGAATAAGTTTCTGCGTCCGAATTTTACTCCTATTTGAAAGCTGTCGAGATTAGTCTTAGCTAAAGAAGCAACTACATTAAGCTAATAGGCAGATCAACGAATAGGACTTACAACATCTCTCGGACAACCCGAGCCACGAGTGTTCTAGCCAATATGGTTGGTAATCCTGTAAGCTCCTTTAGAGTATCACTTAGTTTTGTACTGTATCCGATGCAATCAAGGACAAGGAGATCTACTTCTGCTAGAGTAAATTTTTTGGCAATCTGTTTAATCATCATTTCATCTACATCTTGGTATGGGGACAGGGATTCAAGAACAAGATCAAGTCCCTCACGCCTCCATTTGACTCTTATATCATCGAATTGAGCTTCAGAAGGAACTAGGATACCTAATCTACCTCGAGGAAGTATACTCTGTACCACCTTGAACAACAGGTCTGAAGGCATGATAAGGAGCTTGTCAGCTCTCACCTCTTTAAACTCACCAGTGCATAAGAGCACGACAGTATTTGCCCTCGCTTGGACTTTGGAAATGCAGTTATTGACAAGACTGACTACTTGTTCATGACTGATGGTTGTCTCACTGCCATCTCTTAGACGGGTCACAAGAAGGTGTTCATCAGATTGTGGCTTCAAATGGATGATATCTTCACTCTCCAACTCATCAAGAGCTCCGCACTCAATGATTTTGATGTCCGTTCCCAAAATGTCAACAATGTCTGATGTGACATCCGTTCTAGGCGACTGTCCAATTGTCACCATCGCGACGAGTTTCTTGTTCTTTCCGTCACCATCCATTCTCTTCAACCTCCTGTTCGATATTGAGAAGGTTATATCTTCCTCAGGAGCGGTCCCATATCGCCATATCGTTTGAGTAGGATTTCATACTCTTTCTCATCATAGAACTTGCATTTGCCATGAGCGTAGTCTCTTGCCACTTCGACACAGTATCTCACAGCAGACTCCAATGCCATCGGGTAGTTTGCTCCAGACCCGCTCCCAGGAACCGGAACACATGCGGTAGTTGCTAGTCCAAGTACTGGAGCTTCAGTCATTACCCATGGCTGCATGATTGAGTTGATATGATAGACATCATTACCATAGGGTGTTATGTCTTGCATAGTAATGGGCACAATAGATGCTACCTCACCAGTCACACGTTCGTATATGTTCACGAAATCGTCGCTAACTCTCAATATCCAGCCATTCTTGACAGTTGGTGTTATAGCGAAACCAGCCTTCTTGATGACTCTGTTTCCCTTAGTGGCGTCTACTGAGATTAGCGCATCCATGGAAGGATCCACACAAGCTTTGAGTACATCCATTATTGGTACTGGCGATATCATAAATGGAACTGGATCATGGGGAAGAATTGGTGCATCAGGCGCGATGTGAGTTGTTAATAGAACATCACCCGGAATTTTATCACCTCTCTCGCTGGATTGTGCAAGCTTTGCAGCAGCAGTTATAGCTACAACAGCTCCATCAGCATCAGAAACCATCCCTTGAACCTCAGGGCGAGCGCCTATACCACCCAGCTGACCAACTATGCCAAGGGTTGGAGACTTGCCACCTCCTGATTTGCCATCAGCTCCGGGTATGAGAATTTTGACGACATCAGTCTTTGATTTCTCGCCTTTGAGGGTGATGATTTTGCATTCATCTGCGCCATATTCATTCAAATATCGTCTAATCTCTTGTCCATCAATTCGGGAATCATCTAAGAGATCTAACACTTCAACTAATTGTTTTATGGATGTCAGTTTCATCGCCTCTTGATAATTTTTCGTGTTGCACCATAATAGGCTACGAGCCCAGAAGCCAGGACAGCGTCTACGACTGGGATACTCAAGCTTTTTTCAAGGACCGGAGCTATTCTGGCTGTCGAGAGGCCAGTACATGCAAGAAGAAGCACATTTACCTTCCTATCAAAAATCATACTCTTAGTGAGATTAACGTAATCGTCAATAGATCTGTTGATATCATGTGTTGTCTTGACAGCTTCTGGCCTCACGTATCCGACCATATTGTTTCCAAGCATTTTCGCTACAACTTTTGGGGGATTCTCTTCAATACCTAGTACACCTATGCGACTACCTAATAGAAGAGCAAAAGAAGCAGAGGCGGAACCAGCTCCGATAACAGGCACAGCCACCTCTTTTTTTAGCTCAGGCACTCCGGGGTCAGCAGCGCAACTGATAAGTAATGAGTCAACTCCTTGTTCTTCAACTAGTGAGATACCTGTTTCTCTCACAAATGGGATTGCTCGTTTTTCGTCATCTTCGTTGAAAATCCCATCTGGGAATTCACGGATACATTCGGTCACAAATCG
>JAEORI010000266.1 GCA_016840965.1 Candidatus Thorarchaeota archaeon
AATCGCGCCTATGATGACTAGTATGCCACCAAGATCGCTTGCAAAAAGAACCATTAGTATTCCAATGATTAGGACTACAATGAATTTGTTTGTCTTTCCAAAATCGAGTGCTTTGATTTTGAGGAATCCACTATTCACTAAAGCGATAAGTGAGAACAAAATTGCGAGGATGCCAACTACAAGTCCACCAAGGACGCCTCCCAAAACGTTCACAAAGCTGAATGTGGTTCCACCTGGAATTAACCATAGAATACCTTGGATAATCCCAACCAATGCACCAATGAGAACCAGTAAGTCTCCGATTTTTTTCAAATCTGCCATTTTAGATTATCTCTCCTTCTATTACATACCCTTCAGCAGGGTTGTATATTTTAATAGTTACAAGTATTTAACCTATAAGGGTTACAGTTATTTTCTTAATGCCACTATTGTTGGATAGTGATATGGCGGTCATATGACATGGACTTGTCAACATTAAACAACACACTTGACCAATCTGCTCAGAAGGAGGGGTGTGATTTGATTGAGATTGAGGGAGACATCAATCCATCTCTTGATATTCCAAATCAGAGCAAGATTCTAATCATCAGTAATGACCAATCATATCTGACCCATGGAATCCATAAGTTTCCTGCAAAGTTTTTTCCTGAACTCCCACGGTATTTGATTCGAAAATATTCTAACACAGGTGATGTCGTTTTAGACCCGATGTGCGGAAGTGGGACGGTTGTTCTTGAATCAGTGTTGAACAATCGGATTGCTATTGGAATTGATATCGATCCTATAGCTCGTCTTGTTACAAAGGTGAAGACAACACCCATTAATCCAAAATCCCTAAATATTGCTACAAGAGCATTAACTGAGCAGATAAAAGTCCTACACGATAGATTGGATTACAATCCTTCAATACCAGAGTTTCACTATAGGGATAGCTGGTTTCGTTCATTTGTCTTAAGTGAGCTTGCAACCATCAAAGACAGCATTGAAACACTCTTTTTGAAAAACATGCACGATTCAGAGTGGCAAAACATCCGCGACTTTTTCCATGTAGTCCTCTCATCAATTATTCGAGATGTATCAAATGCAGATCCTCATTGTACGAGAACTGTCCTTAGGAAAAAAGTAGTCAAAAAAATCTCTCCTGGTGACACATTTGATAAGTTCACTGAAATGCTATTCCGTCAATGCACATCGATATCTGATTTTTCTAAAATCTCAAAGACTCTCGATATCAATGAGGTTCATCTACCTATAGCAAATGCTATCCAAACAAACCTAGAGGATGATTCCATAGACCTCGCAGTAACTTCTCCTCCCTACATTAATGCTGTAGATTATCCCAGAACGCATCAGTTGGAAATGTATTGGCTGGGACTTCTTGAAGACGGACCACTATCACATGTAAAAAGGGAGTATATTGGTACTGAAACAGTCTACAAAGATGAGTATAGTACTCTAAAGACCTCAGGATATGAAACATTGGACCCAATACTCGAAAGGATATTCAATGTAGATCCAAGAAGGTCTTTCATTGTATACAAGTTCTTCAAAGACATGGAACAGCAACTTTCAGAGATGTTCAGGATTTTAAAACCTGAAGCCCGGTATTGCATTGCAATTGGAAACAATCTCATCCGTGGCGTAGAAGTACAATCCAACAAAATACTTTCAGATATTGCTACTTCTGCCATAGGATTTGAGCTAGAACGAACTTTCTTTTCGAAATTGATCCGTCATTTCATCCGAATCCCTCGTCCTGAGCGCATGATTGGTGAATGGATATTAATACTAAAGAAATGACCATGACTCCTTAGGGATTCTACTCCTGCAGTGACTCCTGTTTTTTACCTATGTTTTAAGTCTTCATCAATGCTATTCAATAGATCATCAATTAGTGCACTGGGAAGGTTTTTAGCTTGTTTCACAATTGAATTAATTTCTTCCTCAGGTAATCCACGTTTCTCAAGTTCCATGCGAAGTTCCTCGACTTGAAAATCACTGAGTCTGTCCTCGAACTCAACCTCCTCAATTGGCTCTTTGTGTTCTTGATCTTCAATTGTCTTAAGAAATTCCTCAACTTTATCCTTTGGAACTGTTTGAGCTTGTTTTATTATTGACTTGATCTCTTTTTCAGGTACTCCCTTCCCTTCCAACTCCTTCCTCAAATCTTGGAGTTCCTCTTTTGAGAGCTTCTCGACTTTCATGACTTTCTTCTTCTTAGGTTCCTCCTCAGGTTCTTTGAAGAATTCAAGTGCAAGTTCCCTTGGAAGGCTTCTTGCTTGTTCAATGATTGACTCAATCTCACGATCACTAGCTTTTCGTTTGACCAATTCCGTTCGAAGATTTTCGATCTCCTCTTCAGAAAGATACTCGATTTCTTTCTCTAATGCTTCCACTTTTTGTTTAGGTTGAAAGCTCTGGAGAAGCAAGTCGACCACATCTTTTGGAAGTTCACGCGCCTGTGCAATGAATGACTCAATCTCATGCTTCGGAATACCACGTTTTTTGAGTTCCTCAGTCATTTCTTCTAACTCAAACTCTCTCATCCTATTTTCGAAGTCGATTCCTTCCTCTTCTTCCTCAGAAATCTCGGCTTCTTCTTCTATTTCCTCATATACTTCTGGTTTCGGTGCTGGTGGTGCAAATCCACCAATTCTCCTTCTTCGCTCGGCCACAACCTCTTCAATAACCTGTTCAATGGGCTTGTTCTGGACACCTGCAACTCTTATGACCTCCTGATTAATCACTTCTCTAACAAAGCTTGTCTGTTGACTCATCTTCATCTTTGATATTTCAGATTTGAAATCATTAACTTCCAGTTGTGTCATCCCAGTCAAGATTGAGAGATCTATGATTAACTCATCAATTTCAGGTACTTCTATAATGACGGGCTCTATAGGCATTTGAGAAGCCTTTCTTCTTACTCCAATCGGTCCACAGAGTTCATTAAATAACTCTGCAACAATTGTATTCCTGGCTTGAACACCTTTAGCTGGTTTTGGTACTTTCCCTCTTTGTACTTGCCGAATCTGACCACTTATTATCCTTACTAACTTTGGCACTCTTAGAATGCGCACCCACACAAGAGAACCAAGAATTAGGATGATAATAAGAGCTCCACCATAAGTGATTGCGTTCACCCTCAAAATATCTTCCTCAGATGGACTTACAGATATTGAGAGGGATACCTGCTTTGAATCATAGTATGTCTTGTTGAAATGAATTGTTATATCTGCGACTCCTGATATTACAGATGCCGTGACTCTGAATTGATAGTATCCAGGGCGAACTGTATCAGGACCAATGTATTCAACAGTAGCATACCTTGATCCTTCAGGTCCATATTGAATTTCTATTGTCGCGTCAGTAATGCCCTCACCAGCGTGTCCTAGCCACGCGTCTGAATAATAAACCCAGAAGGTTGTGTTCAATCCCCAATTAAGTGATATCACTGATGGTCCTACAATCTCAAGATCAGTTTGGATTCTGATAATGGTTACTTCAAAGACAAGTAATGCTGCTGTATGATTCTCAAGCATGAATCTTATCTGAAATGTAACTCTGTCGAGCAGATTCCAGTAAAGTGTGTTGAATATAAAGGAGTAATTTCCGTTTCCATGATTTGTCAGGTTTAAAGGCTCTTCGAAGACTCCCGGTCCTGTATAGACCGAATTGTTGAATGAAGCCCCAGGAATTCCTCTACCACTATTTGTGTCGTTGTACAATAGGGTGACTGTAAGAATATCTCCATAGGGGATTTGCAGATTTGTCCATGTGCCACCCATTTGATAAAGTTCTGGGAGGAGGATTGCAATCTCCGTCGGGACTGGAGCAATGTGGATTCTAATCGGTATCTCTGCATCCTCATAGTTTGCCTTACGAAATTCAATTGTGATGGTATATGTTCCCGGTCTGAGTTTTGCTGAGTTAATTGGAATGCCATAAACTCCTCCACCTAGATAGACAGCACTACCATATCCACCGGCCCATGAGAACTCAGAGAAGTCCGCCTGTATGCCCTGTGCGTGAAAGTTGTCGTAATAGGTGACATTAACTAGACCTGTCCATCCCCAGACAAATTCAGGAGCGCCTGGTGATACAATAGATGCCTCCAGATTTCTCACAAATATCGTTGTTGAGTTGTCTGCTCGCTCATAATCATCATCTGGTGGGCTTGCTGAGATAATGAATGTATGAAGCGCTGCAATTCCTTCGCTAGTATTGAAGTCGTAGTAATAATACCCTGGACCGCCTATCAAGACTCCATTTACAAGAGTTCCATTTGCGGCAAGTTCTGGTGAGGTCCAGGTAACAACCAAACCGTTCAATCCTGTGGAGAATGGATAGGACGCATTAAGGGCTGGCGCAAGGACGTAGACTCCAATTCTGACAATCTCTGACCAATAGAAAGAGGTGTACTCATAGGTCGCAGTGGTATTGTCGAGCCATACCACCATCTGAATCTTTGAAATTGCCATTATCAAAGTTGCTGATGAATCACCGTAGTTTTCTTTTGATCCATCTATCCAAATTTCATAACTACCAAAACCAGCTGCTGATGTAGGTATTGAAAGAAGGTAATAACCAGGTCTACTTGGTATCTCAACCAGTGTAAGATTGCTATCATAGTCCCATCTTGCCGTAAGATCTGCCTCAGTAACAAGAGTGCCATAGAGAGTGTCTTCTAAATAGACAGTTACTTGCGCAATTTCTCCATTGGGAACTGTAAAGACATAACTTACTTCAGGGATAATCTCCATTGGTCTTGGCAAAAGTCTGAAGACAAGCTGATATGATGCATCAATGTAGTTTGGTGCAATCCCCTCAATCAAAACAATGATTGTGTCTGATATTGTACCTAAGCTAGTATCAAGAATCGCTGAGTAGTTGCCAGGTATGCCTGAGGGTAGAAATAAATCAGATCCACCAACCCAGTCATAGGTAATAGTCGCTACTGGAACTGTCTGATTCCTAAGAGTATCATTGATCGCTGCAAATATTGTTAGAGGTTCACCCCAATATATCTCACTGCTACCTCTTGGTCCACTCCAAGTGACTATCAACTCTGAGGGGACTGCAAGGAGGTTGATTTCCACATTCAGTAAAGTAGTTGAATAATGTAACATATTCGCTCGTACAGTCAGAGTTTCAGAGCCAAAATTCAGGTTCCCTGTTTGAAGTGTTACAATATAGCTACCGTTTCCTAGATCTATATATGACGAAGAGTCTCCCCAAGTAAGGATTAGAACTGCTCCTGGAAGAGGACTGTCATTGGCATCGTAATCTACGAGGTATATCATGACAGATGTTGCATACCCTGCGTAGTTTGTAGGTGCAACAACAGCAGATAGTCCTGCAACTCTGTTCCTTAACCCAAACACTACAGATGTCTGAGCTATTTGATAGGGTGAATGATTGATTGTAACGGTTACAGATTGTAGACCGACAAGCAACGAATCCATCATGCTCAATGTAATATTATATTGTCCTCCGCCCAGTGCTTGAACTGACCAAGATGATGGTTCTGGACCTGTTGTTCCATACCTCACAGAAATCTGTCCTTCAGCACCATTAATCGGTATTCCATGGTCAGTATCTGTAAATTGAATCAAGAAGAAAATGTCCTCATAAAATGCTACTACTGAGGGTGATGGCAAATTGCTCGAAACAGATGCTTGAATTGTGCGAACGCTTCCTTTCACTCCTGATACAATAATATTGCTATAGTAGGGACTTACTACTGCGCTCCACTGTACTTCTATATCAAAGGTAAAGATTCCAAGGCTTCCCAACGATGAAGTGCTAACGAGAATTCTATATTTTCCTGAATCTACACCAGTTCCCATCAGCACCCAATAATCGACTCCCTCAGTCAGACCAGGCACCTCAATGCAATCAAGAACAATGGTTGCGCCTTCTATTGGTAGACCTGTTCTCTGATCTGTGTATAACAGGCTAATGTTCATGGTGTCTCCAAATGGTGTTTCCTCAACTTGACTCAGCTCAATAGTCCCAATCCTACCTGTTGTGCTGACAAAGACAGAGGTTGTATCGTCTTTATAGTATGGTGCACCAGAAGTCCAATCAATCTCAATTGTTAGGTTCCAATTACTCACTAGGTTTGCATTGATCACTGTGGAGTTGATTTGGAGCCTATATATTGAACCAATTGGTTGAATGACATATTCGCCATATGTAAGAAGTGTGAGTCCACTGTATACTTTAATTTCTGCGAATGATACGATTACTCTTTGACCTGTTGACATATCTACGAAAGCAAAATCTAATGATACATTGTCCAAGTACCAAGTTTTGCTTGGTGGAAATATTATCTCAACGTTTGTTGGCCTCTCTGTAACTGAAAAAATAATGTTCTTTTGCGCGTCACGGTAATATGGAGGACCTGCGGACCAGTCTGCAATAACCAGCAATGCGTAGGTTCCTGTACTATCAAAAACTGTTGTGTCAACTGAAATTGTGTATCGACCTGCACTCACTTCAATAATTATGTAGTCCACTGAAGACTGAAGAAGCTCTAATCCGAAATACAGGGAAATTGTACTGCCAGTGATTCCTGATGATGTTAATACATCTCTGAACAAAATCGTGAAGTTTGCATAATCCTGATAGTGTGTCTGCGATGGAGCTGAAATTAATACAAGATTGGTATCTCTCTCACGCATTTGGAACGACACAAAAACATCGTCCCAATCATAGAATGGTACTGCATATTCAGAGCTGAAATTCAACCATAGATAATAAACCCGTCCTAGTTCAAGCGCTTGGTTATAAGTTTCAACTGTGAGAAGGTAGTTCTGCAGTGAGGGTCGCCATGAGCAGGTAAACAGCCAGTTAGTTCCATTCAGAATCTCTAATTTAGTCATGACTCCAGTACCATTTCCTACCGGGTTAAGCGAATCAAGATCCTGATAATGTAGAACAATACTAAATGATGCACTATATGGAACAGACCCAACTGGCTCAGCGGTCAACAATGTGTCTCGAAATCTGACTTCAAGGCTCTTTGTCGCATTTCTGGATTGATAGTAAAATAGTCCAGATGACGCCTCTATTCTTAATAAAAAGAGTCCCGGTTGGCTGAAGTACGAGGTATTCAGTTCGATTTGATACTCTCCAGAACCTAGATACATAATGTGAACGTAGCTAGAAGGAATTTCTGTTAGGCCATTATATATCTCAATGATGGTTCCTAAGACAGTTCTTGATTCTGAACCTGCAATGTCAATATATGTAACACTAAAGGTAGCATTGTTACCATACGGTGTTGCAGGAGGAGTTGGATAAGTTAGAATTGTTTGTCGTTCTATGAGCGTTATTTCTATGACTCGTCCAGTGACATTAGAATAGAATGGCAGTCCACTCCATGTAAGACCTAGTATCAATTGTCTCTGACCCAATGGGGCACCTAATTGACTTGTGTTGAATGAGACTGTATATAATCCGTTTAGTGCACTGTATGTCATCGTGAAATCTGGCACGTTCAGTGACATCGTCATCGCTATGGCATTATATGCGATAGGGCTGGAGGTACCTCCCGTGGTGTCTTCATATGTAAATGAGAATGTAGCATTCTCACCGAAGGGAATACTAGTGGGGGGTATGACTGAGAGTATTGCTGTTCTCGGGAGTACTCTTACGGAGATTAAATCCGCTCTGTTGGTATAAAACGGATAGATCCCTGAAGACCAGTTTATGAAAACTCTCATAGAAAAGATACCTGTTCCACCAAGTATTGAATTATTGAATCCAATAGAATATTCGCCTGGTCTTCCACTACTATCAATCTCCCAGATATCAACCTGCGATAGATCAACATTAACTCCAACGAAATCTACGTTGATTATCACATTGGATGTGTCATTTGTTATTCCACTTCCAGATGAATCTGAATATAGGAACGTATAGACCATGTAATCAAGGCATGGGGAAGGAAGTGCTGCTTCAATCAACGCCAGGTCTGTATCTGCTCCAACAATCTCAACAGCTACAGATAGCTGTTTATTCTCATACTTTTGGATGCTTCCAGTCCAATTGAAGAAGATAGTAAGTTGCTGAACTCCAATGCCTCCGAACTGAGAAGCTGCAATCGATATAATATAATGTCCATCACCATTGAGGGTGTCGTTTGCCCAATATATTACCAATTGGTGAGTGGCGTTCTGGACCGTACATAGGACAAAAGATGATGCTATTCCTTGCAAATGGTCACGATCACCAAAATACACTGAGATGTTGATTTCTCCGTCTGAAGTTGTATCTTCTACTGGTGACGTGAAACGAAGCTCAGTCTTTATTGTTCGAATTATGACTGTAACATTGAAAGTAGCTGCCTCATATTCTGTTCCAGCTGAAAAAACAAAGACTAAGTGATACGATTTCAGAGCATCACTTTCAAAGGTGTGAATTGTGATACTGTATCGACTACCTGTCCAAATGATATCATAATGTTCCACAGTCCAATTACATGAGTGGCTTGGAGTGAGTATTGGAACATTATGGTCCATATCCATGTAGTCAACATAGAATGTTCGAGAGTCGCCAACAGGTATTTCTAAAGAACCAACGGTTGCTGTTGCGTATGTCCTGATTTGCCTGATTTGAATGTTAATTGTTATCGTCTTGTTATCGTAGTTCTCCGCTGAAGCTGTGAAGTTCACAGGATAAACTCCAATACTCCATGTGGAAGTGTCGATTGTTACTCTATATCTGCCACTGCTAATCAACTGCTGACCCAGCTTTCCTGATCCCACGACATAGATCGTAGCTGTATCAATTCCTATTCCTCTATCTATATCCACAAACTCCAAGGTAACAATGGCATTTGTGCTATATGAAATAGTCAGAATAGGATAATCAGGAGAGCTCAGGTCACTTCGGGCTTGACTAAATTGAAAACTAATGATTGGGCTTTGTGTATTGGAGTAATTCTCAGATATTCCAAAAATGACGAATATCCTAATACCATAAGTACCTCCTGGAAAGTATGATGTGTCAAGGGTCAAGACATATGTTCCTGTGCCTTGAGCTGAAAATGTCTTGATAGGGTAGATTGTTCCATTCTTATCTTTGATTATGAAATGACTTTGGAGAAGACCAT
>JAEORI010000267.1 GCA_016840965.1 Candidatus Thorarchaeota archaeon
CTAGAGAAAGGTTTCAGATGGATGGGACCCTCCATTCTAGATTTTGTTGGGCCATCAGCAAGAGCGTAAATGCGGTCCCAAATGTCAGTTAAACATGAAGCAATAATCACAACGTTTTTTGTTTCATTGTAGAGTCGTTTTAGTACTTCCAAGAATTGGCGTTCAGCTGGTTCTCCATATGCATTAAATGGACCTTCCATTTCATCGACAAACAGAACAATGGGTCGCACTGATCCCTCAGTCAAAATCTTCAGCATGGCTAGTGTGACATCATCTTCCTCAAGGATAGTTCGGACACCTAATCGCTCAAGCTCAGCTTCGTTCAAAGTATCTCCAAGGAGCCATCTTCGTGAAAGATCTCTGGTGGCTGGGTCTAGCCTGTAACGCAGGAGAGCCTTAACAGCATCAGAAGAGATACCAGGGTAATCCACAAGGAGACGTTCCATTGCATATGTATAATCGTAGATCTCGTGTGATACTCCTTTCACACCTCCAAACTTGGTGATTAACATATCAACAGCGTCTTCGAACAGCTCATCACCAGCTTCGTCGACAATACAAGCGTGAAGATGAAGTGGAATTCGAACAGGAGAAGGAGGTGATGGGACATATACAGCAAGGAATTTTCCAGCTGCAAAGAGATTCTCTTGTTCTTTAATCACCCAGTAAAGGTGCGTTTTTCCCATCCCAGCATCGCCGAGTATTGGTTGGAGTCTGGGAGTGTGGTCTTTCATTGTGAATCTTGCCACTCGAAGAATTGCGCGGTCTGCATCTTGATGAGGTCCAGGGATATCAACATCATCGGGAGTATCTCCTCTTGAAACATATCGCTTCAAGGGAGGATCATTTCGAAGAATATCAAGATACATTTGCAAATCAAAATCTGAAGGAGTATCACTTGGTGGAGTAATCGGTACCTACCTCCTCACGCAGATTTTCATTTGATTCGAAATGATTTGAATGTACCGGAATTTAATCCCAAATTAAGACAAGCTGAAACTAGTCTGAGTTGATAATCGAACTCTGCGGATATTTTTCCTGAAACTCCTTTCTAAGTATATCCATGATTAAAAGTCCCTTGTGTGCACCATCCATGTATTCAGTTTCTCGTAAAAGTCCAACCCTCTTGAAACCTATCTTCTCGTACACATGAATGGACAGTTCATTGTCTTCCATGGTATCAAGATAGATACTGTTCAATCCAAGAATGTTGAATCCAACCCATAATGTTACTAACGTAGCATCGGTCCCATAACCTTTTCCTCGTTTCTCAGGGTTGTAGATGGAAATACCAAGTTCTGCACGCTTGTGAGGAAGTAGAATATCTTCAAGACGAGCGATTCCAAGAAACTCACCGGAATTCTTTTCAACAATGGCCATGACAAGTTGTCCATCACGCCAGGGATCCCAAACACAGACTCTGTCAAGCCACTCCTCCATATATTTCCTGGACCGTACTATAGGTGGACCCTTTCGTCGTCGAAGCTCTAAGGTATTATAGAACTTTAGAATATCATCTAAATCTGATTTATCAAGAGCACGAAGACGAACGCGTTTCCCTTCATACATATTATTAACCTAACCTATCTACCTGATAAAGATGGTTTTTAGAAAGGAATTGAATCCGGAATCTTTAACATCTGCATGAAGTTCACTTTATGGATATCTTGCAGAGGTGAGCAGTGAATGTCAGGTTCATTGAAAACTCCAATTGGTGTCCTAAGGTTTCTAATACTAATAACAATCCTAGCAACAGTTGCGCTTCTCATAATAATTGTAGGTGAGTCAACACCGAACTGGATCTTTCTTGCAGGTTCTGGAATGGTTGTTGTTCTCGCTTTGGTTAACTATGTAGATAAGCGGGCAAATGCCGATTGGTCTCGTTTTGTGCTAATCATGTTCTTTGCGATGTTAGTTTGCTTTGTAGCTGACCTCCAAATGGCGGGGATATTTGCGATTCTTCCTGCAGACAATCTGATTAACGGTGTACTGTTTTTCGCGTTGGGACATGTTGTTTATCTCCTAGCA
The DNA here is from genome assembly GCA_016840965.1 of Candidatus Thorarchaeota archaeon. The sequence goes on from JAEORI010000267.1 coordinate 2,029, forward strand.
TTAAGAGATCGCTCGCCCCTGCTATTAAGGAGTGAATCTCCAAAGCTAATAACAAGAAATCTAGTAATTTGGATTGTGAGTATCGTTGTAGTTTTCATCCTATTCTACTTCACATTATACAATCCAAGTAATATGGTCATCAGTATTGGACTGTTCGTTTATGGTATTTTCTTGACATCATCATTGGTTTTCAGCATAACGAAATGGTTTGATCAATATCCTCGATTTTTCAGTATTAGCTTAATTCTGGGCTTTGTGTTGTTTTTCATATCTGATTACATTCTTGGAATCAAAATTATGGTGGATACAAACTTTCTCAGTGGAACAGATGCAGTAGGCATTACCTACCTTCTCAGCCAAATGACAATTCATCTCTCATCTGTATTCAAAACTTAATAGTGATTATCGAAGACTACTTGGTTCAACATTTGCCTCTGATACAAGGCTTAAATTCAATATAGTGAATTATCTATCATTCTAGTTGATGACCAAAAGGAGAAAAGAATGTGCCACAGGTTCGAAAAATCAAGACGATTTTGAAGGCGAAGCCAACAATGGAAGGAGCAGGCGTCCGCCTGAAACGTGTCTTTGGATACTATGAAACAGAGCTCATGGATCCATTCTTACTATTGGACCATTTTGGTTCAGAAAATCCAGATGACTATATGAAGGGTTTTCCATGGCACCCACATCGAGGAATTGAAACAATAACATACATGATCGACGGTCAGGTAAAACATGAAGATAGCCTCGGAAATAGTGGCACTATCGGATCTGGTGATGTGCAATGGATGTCAGCTGGAAGTGGAATCATCCACCAAGAGATGCCAAATCGTTCCAATGGGATGATGATGGGTTTCCAGCTATGGGCCAATCTTCCAAGTTCGAGCAAGATGATGCACCCAAGGTACCAAGACATCAAATCATCAGAGATTCCTGAAATCGTCAAAGAAGGCGGTGCGAGAGTTAGAATCATCTGCGGAAAACTGGAGGGCACATGCGGACCAGTAAGTGAGATTGTTACAGATCCAGAATATATGGATGTGATCATCCCGCCTGGCAAAGAATTCAATCACTCAGTGAAGAAGGGACATACAGTCTTTGCATATGTGTTCGAAGGTGAAGGATACTTCGATGAGAACAAAGAGAAACTCATCAAATCTGAACATCTGGTACTCTTTGAGGATGGAGAAAAAGTAATTGCCAAGTCAAAAGATAAGCAGTTTCGATTCTTATTGATTTCGGGAATGCCCATTGGAGAACCAATTGCATGGTATGGACCAATTGTCATGAACAACAGAGAAGAATTGGATTTAGCATTTCGAGAATACCGTGAAGGAACCTTCATCAAACATGGTTAGTACACTCAAACGATTAGCAGAATAAATTAACTTTACAACACTCAATTTACATGCGATGCCTTTAACTCATTTATTATCAATATTGTTTTGAGTAAAATGGTCTTCTCACGGTTATTAACTGAGAAAGAGCTCAAGATGCTACTTCAGATGCAGGAGTTCGTTAGGGAAGCGCATGCGGTTAGTGACAGCCATGATTATTCTCATGTCTTTACGGTTTGTCGCTACACAATTGAGATTGCCAAGAATATAGAGGAGAAAGTGGACCCCTTCATCTGCTTTGCTGGAGCACTATTGCATGATATCGGAAAGACGAATCGTGCTTTCGATCACATACATGGACTTCTTGGCGGGACTCTAGCTGAAGAATATCTTGATGGGTTACAAGTCAAGCCTAAGACTCGTGACGAAGTAGCACGAGTCGTAATCAGGCATACCCCAACATCAAAGATACCTCCAGAAACCACAGAGGAAAAAATAGTATATGATGCAGATACACTAGATCGTCTTGGATTGATGGGTCTTTTGAGGGGGTTTGTTGGGAAGACAGGAAGTCTTGAAAACATCCTGACAAAGTACATGGAAAAACGCAGGTTTGACTATGCTAAATTAAACTTTGAATATAGCAGGAAAATGGGAGATAATTTACATCACGAACTTCTGGATTTTCTGCTGATAATTGAGGAAAGACTGCAATCACGAATGGCATCAATAAGACACTTATTCGATGAAGAAGGATTAGTGCAGACTTCAGTGAAAACGTAGCACGCTAGTTTCAAAGTCGACTTCGCGGGAGAGGAAAAATCATGACGGACTTCAAAGGTTTGACAAGGAGTCAGATACTAAAGAGAGCTGAGAAGCACATTTTCTCAAGTGGTTTACATGACTCTGCGAATGCATTATGTGTAGCAAACATGAAGTATGGATTAGCCAAAATTCACTGGGTCCAACATCAAAATGGTCTTGAACCTGATGCCACATTTATCAGTGCACCAGATGCAACTGTAACGCGCAACCTCAGAAGATGGCAAAGTGGATTTGGATATGGAGGAAAAGTATCGTGGGGAGATGGAAAACAGAAGATAGTGTTTCTAGATTCTATGCCTAACGCGTGTGGAATGCTAGTAGGCGGTCTAGAAGAGCTGCCTGACATGGACTCTCTTATTGAGACCATCAGTGCGGTTCTTGCGGAAAAGGAAATTATTGACAATGTTTCGATTGAATGGGACTTCTCAGTAAGCAATCATTTCATCGACCTGTTTCGATACAAACCAGTAGATAATACTGTAGATTCGAAGTTCAACTATGTATTCATAATTCACGGTTCAGTACCTGAGTTGAAGGGAGATAATTCTACAAGTTTTGGTTTTGGATTATATCGCCATAGGAGCACTATACTGGGGAACATGGCTGAGGAGCACGAAACACCTTTTGGAAAGACTTGGATCATCACTGAAGATAATGCAACAGAATACTTACGGTTCAATGATTTTGCTTGTGAATTGAGTAAGAAAAAACGTCTCAGAGCTGCTGAAGCAATTTTTGGTGATTACAAGGAGATATGCAATCCAATACACCAAGGACTTCTAAATATGAACGAACATCTTCTTGGTTGTCAAGATACTCAGGGTAAAGAGAAGAATGGTCTCTTGCCTATCGCCCTCAGAGCTGATCTTCCCGCATATCTAGTTCGAGGTTTTCCAAACTTCAATGAAGAGATTATAGAGCACTTAGGTTTTACAAAACGCGCAGAGAAACATAATGTTGAACATAGATTATTGAACGCCAACATTCTACCTCATGGTGGGGGGTATAAGTTTCAGTCAATTCTTGGCATTGAACAGGTCATTGAGTCAAGCAATGGGACACGCTACTACATTACGGACCTTGCAACTGGTCATGAGTCAAGAAAGATATTTTCCAGTCCGCGTGAGCTTGAATACACCTATAGAGGTAGAGAGGTCGTGAGGCGTACTTTAGATCTTCAGATGTGTGAAATAGTAGCACGACTGATGCCTCGAATAGTTCTAAAAATCTGATAGAGGATTTCAACCTGAAAAAAGTACGAAACGAAGCTCATATATACTCGAAAATTCGCGGCGCGAGTGAGTGTACGTCCCCTAATTGAGTGGCGCTATACCGTCCATATTCACGGTGAAGACTATGAGAGATCCTATTGCTTGGATGAGAGACGAGTATAACAGACTCGTGGAACACAATTTTGACTGGAAAATCAGGGAATTGCAGGGACCTTCAGCTCCACGTGCAAGGATTGATGGCAAAGAGGTAATCATGCTCTGTAGTAACAATTACCTCAACTTGAGCAACCATCCTAAGATGAAGCAAGCTGCTCTTCAGGCTATCAAGACCCATGGAGTTGGTTCTGGCTCAGTTCGAGCTATTGCAGGGACCATGGACTTGCATCTAGAGTTAGAACGTAGACTTGCCAAGTTCAAGGGTGCTGAAGCCTCACTCACATATAGTGCAGGTTTCACAACCAATGAAGGACTTATTCCACAACTTGTCGATAAAGGAGATGCCATCATCTCAGATGAGTTGAATCATGGTAGCATCATCGATGGAGTCCGTTTAACAAAAGCAACCCGTTTTGTATACAAGCACAATGATGTCGCAGACTTAGAGAGAGTACTTGAGGAAGCTGAGAAAGAGAATCCTGTTAAGATGCTCGTCATTACTGACGGAGTTTTCAGCATGGATGGAGACATCGCACCTCTTGACGGAATTGTCAAGGCTGCAAAACCGCACGGCGCGATGATCTATGTTGATGACGCGCATGGGGAGGCAGTCTTGGGCAAAGGGGGTCGTGGTATCGTTTCACACTTCAACCTCACTCACAAAGACGTGCACTTCGAGATGGGTACATTCTCAAAGGCATTTGGCGTGATGGGTGGTCACGTTTCCGGAAGTCGCGATATGGTCAATTATGCTCTGAATAAGAGCCGTTCTTGGCTACTCAGTGCTTCACACCCACCAGCTACAGCAGCTGCATGCATCGCTGCTATTGATGTCCTTGAAACCGAGGAAGAACATGTCAAGACTCTCTGGGATAATAGAGAGTACTTTGTGAAGGGACTCCAGCAGATGGGCTTTGATACAGGTAACAGCCAGACACCCATAATCCCAGCAATGACCGGTGAGAGCTCAAAGGCAGTCGCACTGAGCAACGGTCTATACAACGAGGGAATTCTTGCTCTACCAATTGTGTTCCCGATGGTTGCACGTGACAAGGCAAGGATCCGGAACATGATGAACAGCGGTCTGACCAAGGAGCAGTTAGACCTAGCATTGGCAGCCTACGAGAAGGTTGGGAAGCAAGTAGGAATTATCTAATTTCCAATGTATGAGTGCGCCTCAGTCAAGGCGCGCTTCATTCATATTCTGCGCCAAGTAGAATAGGACTACTTGACTTTCTGATCAACTTTCTCAAGTTCAACAATGGGTGCGAATCTGAAACTGACCTCAGGCAAGTAATGGCGGGTTATTTTGACGAGGTGCTCGGGATTTTCAGTTTCCACTAGCTGAAAGCCTTCAGGCCCATCAACCATCGTGTAATTCTTTGAAATGAACTTGGCATGTTGATCGGGGTTCTTCTTCACAATTTCTCGAAATTCTTTCAGCTTATCCATCACAACATTATGATCAGCAGGATTATACTCCCAGAACATAATATACTTCATATAACAACACCAATAGATTTCCTTTGATTTTAACATCATAAGTTAAGAGATTTTTGACATAGCAGTTTTTTGAGAGTTTTGAGGTCACTAGATCATTTGCTAATCCTTAAGTCAAAAGAAGCTGATATTATAGAACATGTCAGACTTTGAGAAGGAAGCAACCCTGCGGAGTGTCTTGCTCGATGCTGCAAAGTCGGGAGAACGAATGAGATTCTACGGACCAGGAATGATGATCGTCGCGGAAGGACAAATAGCATTTGTTGGAGAAGATGTTGTCGGCATAAAACATGGTAAGACAGAGGAAGCTGACGAATTCGTCTGTATCGAATGTATCATCAAGGTCCAGATTCTGGGAGAATACCGTCAATACTAAAGCAGCTTTAGCATTTGCAGAGTTAATCAGATTCCACCATAAACGAGAAGTATGTAGAGCATCATAACAAAGACTGCAATCATTGCCACAGACTCTAATGCGTTGATCTTTGAGTCGTCTGTTATCATTATTCGTAATATGAACATGGTTGGAAATGCAAATAATAACAGGACCACAGAGTAAACATCTATAGGTAGAATGTCGATTCCAAGAAGAACTGGATCCCAAAAACCAAAGAGACCTGAGAAAATCATTGTGAATCCGAAGATGACAAAAAAGACTTGAACAATTCCTCCAAACGCATTTGAGAGGGCAACTTCAAGTTCATTCTTTCTGTGACTACTGGCTACAATGATATATTCAGGTGTACCTCCAAAGATAACTAGGAGTAATGCGGCATGAATAATTGGAAGACCTATCTCATTGATTGCATAGTGCGCAAAGGAAGAGAGCGCCTCACCGCCAAACAATGCACCGATTGAAGCTAAGACCACAAAAATGACAACAGTCTGTTTTGGCATGGCTTCGTGTTGTATCTCACATGAAATATAGGGATCTTGGGAAGATGGGTCACACCTGCCATAGTATTTGGTGATTCGATAGAGATAAGCTATGAACACAAGGACTAA
>JAEORI010000268.1 GCA_016840965.1 Candidatus Thorarchaeota archaeon
CTACAGCTTGCTCCTTTTTGTCCTGCATGACCTGTGATGAAGATTTCAGCCCCCACATTCTTTCCAGTATACTTTCCTTTAGCCCAGCCTGTAACTCTGAAATGCAATACATCATCTGTTACTGATTCATCACTTGATACTTCATGGAAGTTTGAATCATTAAGAACGCGCAATGTCTTTTCTTGCATCTCTTCAGGTGTCCATTCTTCAACCTTTAACAGGATTTCACCTGACTCAAGTTCTTTGAGCTTCAGTTCGAATCTTTTTGGTGTGATTGCTTCTGGTAGCAAAAGGTCACAAACAGCTCTGATTGTATAGGATTCGGTTGTTAAAGTGTGAGCTTTTCCAGAAGCGTCAACGTATGACACTCCTGCAACGATTTCGCCTTTAACACAGTCCTGAGTTGGGAGGAAATCAAAGGAGGGACTTCGAAATCCTTGAGGTTCAATCTTAGAGAAGAATACATCATCATCCTCTGTCTTAAGGATCAAGGTATCTCTTGGATATGACAGGATGTATACAGTTACATCATTAATCGTATAAGGGCTTTCGTTTAGAACCTTTACTTTGAACCTGAAACGACCACCGATGATCTCTCCACCACGGACTGCTCTTACTTTCGATGTTATTCTCTTTTGGGTGGATGCTTGAGACCCTGCAGTCTGCCAGAATAACTGACCTTTGCTGGTCCTTGCGAGGCTCTTTTGTTGGTCTGAAGTTTCGGTGATGCGGATTCGTCTTACCGGAGTTGTTGACCGAGGTTTTTGTTCTAACCAAGGTGTTTCTTCTCTCGATGATGTTTGTTCCTTATCATTAATTTGTGGATTAGTATTATAGTAACATGCTGCACATATAGAATACATGATGATCATGACAAGTGAAAAAGTTAGGATAAATGGATCCAATGGTAGTCCTCGTCCCATTGTCAAAAAATAAAGAAATGTGGAGATTAGAAGAAGAAGTACACAGACAGCAACTACACTAATCTCTTCATTCTCTTTCGGAACTTGAGCTGAAGGAGGCTTTACTTCCTCACTTGGTATTGCTCTTGATTCATATTTTTCTTCGTCAGTAAGCTTTGGAGCACTCGACAAGACCGCAAAAGTTACAGTCATAATGAATGTCAGTAGAAGCGTGCCCAATGTCACCCATGCTAATAAATTACGGAATGTTAAAAATGCGCCAACAAAAATTAAAATGACAACGATTGATGTAACCACGATGATTGCTATTCTTTTGGTGTCCCATGAACTAGTTTGGTCGCTCAGAGTCCTCCCTCATGCATGAATTTGCGTAGGATGATATAGGGTTTTCCTGACAAAATTCAATCAACTAACGTCCAATCGAAATGCCACAAAATGGGCAAGATATGATTTTTCCATTTTTGAGATCATCCACATTCAGTAGAGTCAAGGTAGATCCACACATTGGGCATAACCACGCACTAAGTCTTTCTCTCAGATCATCAATTGCAGGAAGGATCATTGCTTGGTCCTCACCAGAAACTCTTACTGTGCAGGTAGCACCTCTCTTCTCCGTTGGACCTGTTATGCTTATTTGAACGCCAATACTCTTCCCTGTATACTTTCCTTTAGCAGAACCAAATATCTTTGCATACACAATACCCTCAACTAGATCCATGTTACTGCTGACTTCAAAGAAATTAGAGTCACCAACCAATCTTAGTGCTTTTTCGAACATCTCTTCAGGGGTCCATTCATTGACCTTTACAACCATTTCACCATGTTCATGTTCTTTGAGCTTCAATTCAAATTCCTGAGGGCTGATTTGATCTGGCAAGAGTAAATCACACACTGATCTTATGACAAATGGTTTTGTGCTGAGAGTATGCGCTTTCCCTTTCATGTCGACAAAAGATACACCAGCCACAATCTCACCACGTACGCAATCTTGTGTTGGAAGGAAATCAAATGTTGGACTTCTGAACCCTCCAGGTTCTATCTTTGAATAACGACAGCTATCATCGTCAACAAGTTTCAGAGCTTCATTAGGGAATGATAATAGATACACAGTGACATCCGTGACCATATATTCTGAATCATTCTTCACTTTGACCTTAAACCTCATCCTATTTCCAATGAACTCTCCCCCTCGAAGAGCTTTCACATCTTTTGATTCTTGAATTTCTTTTGGGTCAACTACGGAAAGGGCTTTTGCTACACCAGGGATTGGCTTTTGTCTTTTAATAACAGGATATTCGTATGTCCTAAACTGACCAGTCCGGAAAAATGACTCTCGTTGGCTTCTCATATAATCATCTATTGTAGGGTCTGTCGTTTTTTCGCTGCCTTGAGGACCTTTTCCGAAGGAATAACAGCAGCATAGAAGAAAGAAAGTAAAGAAGAATGCATTAATCACAATAAATACAGGATCAGATATCGGAAGCAACAAATCCTATCTCCTCAATACTAGCGCCCAACTGAAACTGAACAGAAGGGACATACCACAACTTTTCCATCGCGTAATTTCTCTACATTGTCTAGAGTCAGAGGACTTCCACACATTGGGCATAACCATGCACTTAGACGCTCTTTGAGGTCGTCGATTGCTGGTAGGATCATTGCTTGGTCTTCACCTGAAACCTTGATGGTACATGAGGCACCCTTCTTTCCCACTGGACCGGAAATACTAATTTCTACGCTAACAGCTTTCCCTGTGTATTTTCCCTTTGCCAATCCAGAAAGGCTGCCAAAAACAATGTCATCCCTGATTTCCAGATTGCTTTGCACCTCATAGAAGTTACATTCGTCCATTATTCTGAGTGCTTTCTCGAACATTTCCCTTGGTGTCCATTCTTCTACCTTGATGACAATCTCTCCATGTTCGTAGGACTTCAATTTAAGGGCAAAATCCTCTGGAGTAACTTGGTCAGGGATTAACAGATCGCAGACTGCTCTAATCACGAAAGGTTCAGTGCTTAATGTGTGTGCTCTACCAGTCATGTCTACATATGACACGCCAGCGACAATCTCTCCTTTTACACAATCTTGTGTGGGCAGGAAATCAAAAGTCGGGCTTCGAAATCCACCAGGTTCAATTTTTGAGAATTTGCAGTCATCCTCTTTTCCCCCCAGCCGAAGAGCATCTTTTGGATATGATAATAGGTATACTGTGACGTCCGTGATCATATACGGTGAGTCATTTACTACTTTCACTTTAAACCTCATTCTGTTTCCAACGAACTCTCCACCTCTCATAGCTTTGACTTTCTTTTCCATGAGGGCTGGTGGTTTCTGGACCTGTCTTATAGCATAGGAAACTCCTGGAATTGGTCTTTGAGTTCTAACAGTCTGTTGTGGTCTAGGGTCTCGAGGTATCTCTCGCCAGCTCATAGTTGGCGAAGGACGTTTTTCTGATGGGATGCCTATTTCTTTGCGTACACTTCTTGGAATAGTTTCTGGCTTTTCAACCCGCCCTCCAGAACATGCCAACCCAATAGCAATAATTGCTAGGAGGAGAAAAATGAAGATTAGAATTCCATTTATCAGACTATCAATAAACTGTAACATCAATATCATTAATCCCAATCCCACCAACGAAGTGGCTATTTGTTCTGTTAACCCTTACACGGGGAGCGCTTTAAAATCTTTGATGGATAGGAACAGATATCTATCTTCAAATCAAATGTAACTCGAAATTTAAAGTGAAATTGCGGGGGAACTTTAGTCAATGCTCAGTGGTAACAAGAAGCTCCGATACCAAAGAGTGATTATCTTTTGTTCTCTCTTGTTTCTAATTCTTTTCTCAATCAAACCTACGAATGCACAAGATGATGATTTTCCAGTTGGACTTTATTTAGTTTATAATAACAAGTGGAAAAGTGGTGGAATTGGAATTTATGAGGATTCAGTAACTATTCGATATGATTTTCTTGATTGGATCAACGAGTCGTCTGATTTTGTTGAAGTTACTAAAAATGGTGAAGCATTGCATATTAGATATCCTAGCGACACACTCTATATAGGAACTGATGTTCCATTGTGGATTGATACTCGATGGAGTAACACTTGGACTGATGGAAGCAACATAAGCTTTTGCGGCCAAACACTTAAAGTGTCTAGATCAACCAGAGAAGTTGAGGCTGGCAGCTTCTCGTCTTGGTATCTAAGTGTTGATTTTGGTTTATCAGGTCAGAAAACCTACATAAGATACTACTATGATGTTAATTTGGGTTTCCTTATTATTTATATTTGGACAGAAACTAAGGAATTATCATTCAATCAGAGAGTTTATGAATTAGCAGAAACTAATTTGAAGGACTTCATGTTTCTTGGTGGGTCGTTAAGCTCACCGTTTGTCACAGTATTACTCTCAATTGGGATTGGATTTGAAGTGCTCATTGTCATCATTCTTATTATTCGAAGAATGAAATATCATTGAAATCTCATTTAGACGATTACGACTACCAATAGAACTCCTATAATTGTGAGAATAGTACCAAGAGCAACTCGTCGATTAACATCTTCATCTAGATAAAACACTGAAAGGGGCGCTGTAAATATTGGTGCAGAAGCCACAATCAGAGACGTCACTGTCGCTCCTACAAACTTGACTGCAAAACTATACGCAATAAGACTCAGCCCAAGTCCAACAGTTCCGGTAGCTAAAGCAAATATAATCGCTCGCTTGTTTGGCACCAATCTGTTACCTCTGAACGAGTAAAGGAAAATTGGTACAAGTATCAAAGAAGCGGCAAGTATTCGATAGAAGTTGGCTTCGGCTGGTCCAACTCCAACTAGACCGGCTTGAAATATTACATCACTAAGAGCCCAGCAGATTAGAACAAGAAAAGCAAGGATTAATCCTATTCTTAGATCGTCACTGCTCCATCGATTGGTATTTTTTGCGACATCCTGCTCAGAAATAGCTATCATGATAACTCCGAATACGACTATAAAGGCACCAAGAACTCTCTGAGGGATTACAGGTTCTCCTAAAAAAATAGCTGCGAGAAGATACACAAGAAGGGGATAACTCATGGCAATTGGAAATGCTCTAGCAACGCCTATTCTCTCCTGACTATAGAAATACATTCCATCGCCAATCACGATTCCAATCACCATGGACAGGACAAGTGGAAAAAGCGATTCTACCGGTATCGAAAACGTAATTGATCCTGAAGCTGCAACAGCGAAAACATATGCCACTGGAAGACTTACCCACATACGCGTGAACATAATGTCCATGACACTGATGTTCTCGCTCATCTTTTTGTAGATGATATTAGTTACTCCAAAGAAGAGCATAGCTAATAGAGCACTGATAACGCCAAGAAGATATGGCTCAATGATAGATTGCATTCTGAAATGCAAAATTCCTTCGAACCTAATAAAATGCAGGACGTAGACATCTGATGGCTCTTGTTTCTAGTTAGATATTCTTATACGGTTTTAAACGTAAAACTCTTTGAAGATTAATCTCGGGGACCTGGAGTGACACCAAAGTATCTAGTTCATCAGACCAAGACCAAACGATTATGTTTATGCTTGATACTTAGCCTAATCTTTGTTGGATTTCTATCAGTGGAAGTAGCTGTTCAGGATTTAGATGAATTTCCACTTGGCCTTTTCCTTTACTACACACAAACAGAATACGGTGGAGAAGGATCCCTTAACCAGTGGTATAATATGACATACGTGGTCGACAAATGGATTAGTCAAGAAACAATTGAAGTCACTCATATATTCAATAATACTGATGAATATCAATATGAAGCCGTCTTCCCTGATGAATTTTATAAATTAAGTGGGATTGGAAATTTATGGTGTGATACTACTTTCTGGGAACTCACTACAAATGTGACATTTTTTGATTTGACGTTCACAATAGTGTCTATAGAAAATCGAAGTGTGCCTATAGGTAATTTTAGCTGCTATCATTTGAACTTTAAGGAAGATTCTGATCAATTATTTGATATTGAACTTGACCTATATTATGATACATTCTCTGGGATACTTATTGAAACTCAGGACAAATATATGAACAACACAAATCCTTCAATTGTCTACACTAATAGCACTATTCTCATTGAAAGTAACTTTCAATTATTCACTGATTATCTTATCCACACACCCACTACTTCTCCACCCACCACTTCTACTACTACTACTGCAACTACTCCCATAACAACTCAACCACCCACCTCTACTACTTCTCCTACAACAATAGCTCCACCTGCACCTACCACTACTAATTATTTCCCCGACTCTGACAAATGGGGATTAGCTAGCTTCCTTGTGATGTGTATAGCCGCAGAAGTTGTAATCATTTGCTACTTGATTCAGAAACGACAACAACCTTGATTGATTTTTGAAGAATACCTTTAATCTGCAGCCAACGGATGTTTAACAAAATGAGCATTATACGATTTTTCCATAAAGAGTACAAGACTGATTCCTCAAGAGAATTGTATCTCAATTATCGACCTATGGATACTTTACAGAATGAACACTCTATAACTTTCCCATCTCTAAGAGCTTCGACATTTTCAAGTGAGAGTGGACTGGAGCACATTGGACAGAGCCATGCATTGAGACGTTCTCTTAAATCATCAATTGCTGGTAGGATCATTGCTTGATCTTCCCCTGATACACGGAGTGTGCATGAGGCACCCTTGTTTCCAGCTTGTCCCGATATAGCAATCTCTACGCCAATTTCTTTGCCAGTGTATTTTCCCTTTGCATACCCCTTTATCTTGGAAAATAAAATACCGTTCGATTCCTCAGTTTTACTACTGACTTCAAAGAAGTTTGATTCATCTACGATTCGAAGTGCCTTTTCAAACATCTCCTCAGGAGTCCACTCTTCAATCTTGACAACGATTTCACCACATTCAAGCTGCTTCAATTTCAGCTCGAAATCCTGAGGCGATACTCTGTGGGGTAATAGCAAATCGCAAACTGACCTTATGATGAACGGTTTTGTATTCTTCATTTGTGGATTACCTTGAATATCTAGGAACGAAACTCCTGCTACAATCTCGCCTTTTACACAATCTTGAGTGGGTAGAAAGTCAAAATTTGGGCTTCTGACCCCTCCTGGTTCTATTTTTGAAAAGAAAGCACTATCGTCGCTAGATTCTAATCTCAAGGCAGACTTGGGATATGAAAGTAGAAAGACTGTGACATCTGTTATCGTATAGGGTGAATCATTCAGTATTTTCACCTTGAATCTCATTCTGTTGCCAATGAACTCCCCTCCACAAAGCACTTTGACCTGCAACTCTTGTCGTTTTTGAATTAGTTTCCTTGGGCTGCTGATATCCTCTAAAGGGTCAACCTCACTGAGTGCTTGTGCGACTCCTGGTATTGGTCTTTTACGATGAAATCTGATTGATGATAAATCACTACTCTCAAATCCTGTTTTGTAGGTTTCACTTTTGAATAATCTTTGTAGACCAGATGGTACTTCTGATTCCTCAGACTCTGCAGGTTCGTGACTTACTTCTATTTTTGACGCAAGATAACAGCAAATGACTACTAGAGTTCCTACGAATACTCCTAATAGTGTTCCTAGAAGGCCTGGGTCAAATAACACTTGTAAAATCAGAACCTTCAAAATCTTACTTCCCTCTTATTTCCTCTTTGAATAACTTCGTTTGAGAACGTTTAAGGAAATCGGATTGTTGACTTATTTCAGCTTGACGAAAATCCAATCTTGAATAACTCTTATCAATTTTCACGATTCATTAGTCATGAAGGACAATTAACGAGCATGGAAGGGGAAATGACTATCGTGCGCAATCGGTCGCGTAAGTCTGGATTTATGCACCTGAGAGAATTAGGGATGGTCTGTCTATTTCTATTTTTTATTTCTCTCAGTAATTGCACGATACATGTTGAAGCCACAATAATACGTGATGACTTTCCCAATGGATTATTCATTGCGTTTGAACGCAACTATCTATACTATGGTGATGACCTGGTTGATGATACATATATGATATTGTACAATGTTACAAGGCGAGTGGATGGAGCTCCCAATTGCTTTAATGTACATAAAAAAGTAATCCGCGGAGGAAACGATTGGTACCACCCTTATTCTGAGAGGGACTATATTGTTGAGTATCCCAATTGCAATCTATTTGTATATGAAAATGCGCCACTCTGGATTGATATTGAACTTCTGGAAAACGCAGAAGATATTGTTCTTGGCTCTTGGGTATATCGAAAAAGCCCAAGTGGTACTACAGAGTACTTGTTAGAACGTATCAATAGTCAGGATGAGGATACAATACACTATGATCTCCTTGGAATCCTTTGTTATGGATATTTCAAACATTACAATTCGGATGGTACTACTTGCTACGAAATAACCACAACTCTAGAAAGTAGTAATCACGAATCATTAGTGGAAGAACAAATCGATCTTACTCACAATGAATTTCCACTCATGGGTCTGCTTTTGATAGGTATAGTAGTTGAGCTGGCCATTATTGATAGGTTGTTAAGACGTAGAAGGACATAAGTTGCTCTGTCTGATGATTCTTAGTCAACCTATTACTAGATAGAAGCAACAGTTTGCACAACTCTTTACTCGAATGCCAATAGTAATTCCTTGGTTTCAAGTGAGAGCTGAAATAGTAAATCTTATTTCCATGCTGTATCGGAAGCTGGAAGTGTTTCCTTTGGAGCTTCCGTCTTCTCATGCTTCTTTATGATATCAACAACCTCAGGTATCCAATCAAGACCTAGTTTCTTGACTTTCTCCATGGTTGGAACGCCATTTCGAGTCCAACCACGTCGTTTGTAGGCTGCATCAGTCAGAAGTCTATATCGCTCTTCTCTATTTTCTCTCAGTCTTTTATTTTTGTCAGAGGTGTTCATTCCTGAAACATCTATACCGAGTTCTTCTAATTGTCCATCATAGCGTTTTTCTCGGGACTCATACTCCCAGTCAGTCACTGGACCTGCACTCCTATAGGGAATGAAGGAATCGTTAATCCGGAGTCCCTTACCCTGCCTGATATTGAAGATTCTTTGAAAGTTATAGACTCTCTCTGACATTTTGATCAAGTCTTCTGATTTTGTAGGTCTTCCTGTCATTGCTTCGAAGAATCGAACATAGAATGCTACATGTCCAGGTACTTTCGCAGGTTCTGAGGTTTCCTTGTTGTCTGCTGGAACTATATCATTCCAGGGCAATTTACAAAGACCATTGAGTCCAAACCAAGTGCGCCACATGGGGAAATAATGAAGGGCTTCTGCTTTATCCTCGAAAGTTGGCAAGTAATTGTGAACTTGATCCATGAAGATTAACCATGCTTCATCGTGTTGTGGTCCTTTTAGTGTGAGACCATAACCTCCTTGTTGTGCAAGACTTTCCTTGGTTACATACTCTGAGTACTCGAGACCTTTATGCTCCATACCAATATCTTGCATTACTTGCGTGTCAACATCAAATTTGTCACCAAAGTATCCCTTGAGGTAATGGACACCCTTCCCAAAGTGCTGGCCGCCAAATCCTTTGCCTTCTGCTATCTCATGAAGAACGGCGAGTGCAGCTTCTGCGGCTCCCCACTTGAGCTTGTGACCCCCAGTCGCTTTTTCATTGATGTAGCCTTCCTCAAAGAGCTCCATCACAAATCCCATAGTGGTGCCAAATGATATTGTATCAATGCCGTACGCATCGCAGTAGAAGTTTAGTTCAGCAATCCAGTGAGGAACAAAGATACCAATGTTTGAACCACATCCAGCAATAGTTTCATACTCTGGTCCATCTACAACAACTTTCTTGCCTTTGAATGGTCCCGTTTTCGGAGTGAATCCCTCGATGCAATGACTGCAATTGATGGCACAGGGTCTCCAGCATCCATCCCATCCTTTTCCAGTGTTGGTGAAGATTTTTTCCCATTCCACGCCAGCAATCCTTCCTGCTTCAGGGTCTCCACCTGTCCTGAAGTTACGTGTTGGGAGTAGGTCGAACTCGTCCATGATTGACGGAAGATGTCCCGTTCCAATGGTCCTCATTCTGTTTTGCTTATCATCAAGTTCCAGAATCTCTCCAGAATGGTCTCGACCTACACTCTTTACAGCTTCAATATCAGCAGGTCCATTCATTTCAAGAGTGATTTTCTCTTTCTTAACTACAATTGCTTTTATTTTCTTATTCCGAAAGACAGTCCCTATACCACCTCTACCTGCCTGCTTGTACCTTGGTATATTTCTCCTCATATCCCACCAAGAGAAGTTCAGGCATCCCATCCATGCATGCTCAGCACCAGGTCCCGCGGTGACCACAGCCATGTCCCTTCCTTCCTTCTCTGTGTGTCGCTCACTTAGTATCTGAGTTATTTCATAGGCAGTATCAGGCAAATCACTAGCATCGTGAATCTCAATCTTTCCTTTGTCACCATCGATGAAAATGTATACGTTTCTTTTTGCTTTACCCTGAATCTCCATAGCATCGAAACCTGAGAACTTCAGATTGGGACCAACATATCCTCCGACGTTACTATCAATCGGGATTCCTGTCATAGGCGAGATGGAGGTCACAATAGACTTCCCGGCTCCAGGATATTGGGTGACACCACCCAGAGGTCCTGTTGCGATGCATATCTCGTTCTCGGGGTCGTCCCACTTGACTATTCGGTCTTTGGGAAGACCATTCCACATCAACCAGAGATCGAACCCTTTTCCTCCAGTGAATGTTTCTTTCATCTTATTATCTACTGGCTTGATTCTGATCTCATTGTTACTTAGATTCACATAGAGCGTCTGATTTGCGTACCCTCGCTCAATTTCTGGTACATCATAGGTGAACTGCTTCAGCATAGAATCACCAATAATACATAGTGCCTTGTGATAGGCTTCTGGATGTGTTCGCGGCTTTCTGGCATTTGAGTCTTGTCGTCGGCGATATGAACAGTCATGCATTTTGGCTGAGTTAATGCTTTTCTCTTCGAAATATGACTAGAATTAACGATTCTTAATAATGTTTTAACGATTTTTAGACAAAAAAATGCGAGATGAATTTTACTATGAATCTTAAGAGAATAAATTCCTAGTTTTTCTGATAGATATAGACACGCGTTCATGAGTGGCCGCGCTTCCCCGTTATTTGGAGGCGAATGTTTGCATAGTAGAGGTCCGTGTATAGAGGTATTTCTCATTATATTCGGACTCAGTTTTCTCTTCCTTTTTTCTCTCACACCCTTTGCTCATCCTAATCCAATATCAAGTGATATTTTCATTGCTAACCAACCTGGGTTTTCTGTTTCTTCAATGACGGATGACCCAATATCCATAACGAAAAATGATGATTTCGAGAAATTAGGTTTTGAAGGCAACGGGACAGAAACCAATCCATACACAATAGAGAATCTTTCAATACACGTCATGTTTGATGGGATTGGTATAAGAATTGTATCAACATCAGTCTTTTTTATAATTCAAAACTGTGAACTATTTTCATATGATTCAAATACTGGAACCGGTGTCTACTTAGAGAAAGTGGATAATGGAGCTGTGGCCAATTGCAGTTTCGATACACTTGCTGTTGGTGTTTCCGTTCTGAAATCAGAAGATTGCGACTTCATTAATAATTCTCTATCTGGTCTTGGGAAGGGCTTCTATTTGACACAATCAATCCGGATGACTGTTCAGGGTAATAATCTAGCCAACTCCGGGTATGGACTTTATCTCAATAAGATTGATTTCTCAGACCTACTTGGGAATAATCTAGTTCAATGCAACTATGGGATTCTTATTGAGGGTTGTAATGGAATTCGTTCCTTGTCAAACCATGTTGTAGGTTCATTCTTCGGAGTCTATTTCCACAACACAGTGCGAAGTCAATCATTCAATAATGTAATCCAATTTTCTCAATATGGGATATACTATGCATATTCTCAGGAATGCAATATATCGTCATCAGAATTATCGAGAAATAAATACGGAATATCGTTTTTGGAGATTGACAAAGGGACAATTTTAGACAACCGAATCAAATCAAATAACGACTTTGGGATTCACATTAAAAACAGCCGCAACATCAATATCTTATCAAATACGATTTTTGATAACAAGGGAACTGGATTGTACCTTTTAGGTGTGACTGGTGCTATTATTCATGAGAATGAGATTGGATACAACCTCGGGATAAACGCTGCAGATTTCATCGGATCTTCAACAATAGGCTTAGTCAACAACTGGGACGGGAATGCTTGGTCTGATTACAAAGGCACTCCTAGTTATATTATCTCGGGAGACCGCGGTAGCAAAGATATTGACCCTCATTATATTGTCTTCCTGAGTTCACCCTCTGATGTGAATCTTGAAGCACCAGCTTCTGGTTTCATAAACTGGTCTGCATTTGCGTTCAGACCAAGCTATTTCTCAATAAAAATGAACGGAGTCACTTTTCAAGAAGGTGGTTGGGATGGCACCAACCTGTCTGCTGATTTTCAGAATCTTGGTCCTGGAACCTATACTTTTGTGGTTACTGTGAGTACTGAAAGTGGTAGAATTGCATCTGATACTGTGGTTCTCTCTACTTTTGATACAACCCCTCCTGAATGGCTTCAAATACCTGAAAATCAAATCATTGAGTGTGGAAACCCCCTGATCTATCAACTATATGCAATTGATTACTATGGTATTTCCAGATGGTGGGTAAATAGCTCTTTGTTTAATATTAATTCAGGACTTTTACAAAACATCAGTGTACTAGAATACGGAATCATCTATGTCGAAGTTAGAGCTTATGACCCTTCAGAAAATTATGTTTGTCATGTCATTCAAATATCGGTAACTGACAGCATTTCACCATGGGTTGATTCTCCTGCTGATATTGTACTAACGGAAGGGGCGCAGGGCTTTTCGATTACTTGGAGTGTATTGGATTGCAATCCTTCAACCTATGAGATACTCAAAAATGGGGTTTCAATTCAATTTGGTGATTGGACTCCAGATATGCTAAGCATTCAATATTCGTTAAATGATCTGCCCGCAGGATCCTATGTCTTCACCATTATTCTGACTGATGCTGCAGGAAACAGCGTTTCAGATGATGTCCAGGTCACGGTCGAAATGATACCAACAATAGAACCCCCAACAACCACAACAGGAACTGCAACTTCTAGTACTCCACCAACCACCACTAGTCCTTCATCATCAACTCCAACAGATACTAAGATGAACGGACCTGACATACTTACATTAAGTCTGCTTGGAATTGGAACTGGCGTAGTAGTTGTAATGGTAATTCTGTTCATGAAGAAAAGATAATCTTCTTCCTGAAACATTGTATACGTTGTGCTTTGCTAAAATAGCGAACTATTCATATGTTGCAGAAGGCAACGGTTTAATATTAAATTCCTAAAAAAAAATGAGGTATGTTTTGACATTTGAGGTCCAATACTTTGAATCAATCGATGCACATTCTCGAGCAGGCAATGACTGAAACAAACTATAGAAAATTGCAAGCTATACCAAATAAGAGAGTGCACAAATTTGTAGCTGATGCAGTTCAGCTCTGTAGACCAATGAAGGTCTTTGTTTGTAATGATTCAAAGATGGACACAGAATATATTCGAAGAACAGCAATTGCACGTGGAGAAGAAACTCCTCTTTCTAATCCATATCACACAGTCCACTTTGATGGTATTCATGATCAAGCCCGAGATAAAGAAAGCACTGTATATCTAGTTCCTGAAGATGAGAGTCTTGGAGAGCATCTAGCACAGATGAACAGAGAAGAAGGTCTTAAGATAGTTCGGGAGCGATTGAATAATAGCATGGATAACAAGAAAATGGTTGTAAGATTCTTCTGTCTGGGACCATTAGACTCTATTTTCTCAATCCCCGTCGTTCAGATTACTGATTCGTTCTATGTCGCTCATAGTGAAGATCTACTCTACAGACATGGGTATGAGTATTTCAGACGAACGTCCGATGACAAGGAAATATTCTGGATGCTTCATTCGTCTGGAAAACTGATGCACTCAGTTAGCACAGACTGGAAAAAACGTGGAGTGATGATTGACCTTAAGGAAAACATTGTATATAGTATGAACACACAATATGCAGGTAACACAATTGGTCTGAAGAAGCTCGCTCTTAGGCTAGCAATTCGAAAAGCTGATCGTGAAGGTTGGCTTGCTGAACATATGTTCTTGATGGCAATACATGGTCCATCCGGTAGAAGAACCTACTTTGCAGGAGCCTTTCCATCTGGCTGTGGAAAGACTAGTACATCAATGGTTCGTGGAAATACCATCGTTGGTGATGACCTTGCGTATCTTCGAGTGATTGATGGAAAGGTGAGAGCTGTCAATGTAGAACGAGGCATTTTTGGCATCATTCGTTCAGTGACACAGAAAGATGACCCTGTCATTTGGGATATTCTTCACTCCAACCAACCTGCAATCTTTTCAAACGTCCTAGTCACTGAAGATGAAACGCCTCGATGGTTAGAAGATGGTTTAGAGCCTCCTACAGTTGGAATAAACCATTCTGGCGAATGGTTTCTTGGCAAAGTTGATCGAGATGGTTCGGAGATTCCTTTTGCCCACAAAAATGCTCGCTACACAATTGGTCTAGAAGGTCTCGCAAATCTCGATGACACTCTGGATGATCCCCGCGGAGTAGTTGTTGGTGGAATCATATATGGTGGGCGTGATAGTGACATCTCAGTACCAGTACAGCAATCTTTTGACTGGAACCATGGAGTCATAACTATGGGTGCTAGCCTAGAGTCTGAAACGACAGCTGCTACACTCGGACCAAGTGGAGTACGAGCGTTCCAACCTTTCTCTAATCTTGACTTTATCTCTATACCACTTGGAAAATACATCCAGAATCATCTTGAATTTGCAAAGACTGCAAAGCAAGTGCCATTGATATTTTCAGTCAACTATTTTCTGAAAAACAAAGAAGGCAATTTCATCTCCGATAGACTCGATAAAACAGTATGGCTGAAGTGGATGGAGTTGCGTATTCATAATGAAGTTGATGTCATTGAAACTCCCACAGGCTATATCCCAACCTATAATGATTTGAAAGAGTTATTCAAACTTCATCTCGACAAAGACTATTCCCGCGATGATTATGAATTACAATTTGCAATTCGAGTTCCTGAATTACTAAACAAGATTGAACGTATTGAGAATATCTACAGAGTAACTGTGGTAGACACCCCAAAGTTGCTCTTACACGTGCTTTTGGAGCAACGTAATCGACTCCTTACAGTACAGAATCAAATTGGGGATTACATAACTCCTTCAACACTTGTTTGAAATAAATTCAAGTATTTAATTTCAAACTGTAACCATCATTTTGAAGTTAAAAAATGCGCAATCCATGATTATTAAGAAAATGACTGTTTTCATTCATTTCTTTTAACATCGTGAAAGAAACTGAAACTTGCTAGATTGACATTTTTCGTTGTCATACTCGGCAAGCATATAGTCACTTGTTATGCTGTCTAAATCACAAAGGTCACGGCGATTTTGCATTGAAATCACTTGAATCTACATCGAATTCATCGCAGCAAGCGTGGAGCTATGAAAAAATGAAAGAGATTACAGTATGCATGATAAACGCTAGGCCTGCTCTTTACGAGAATTGCGGACTCGAATGGGAGGATTTTAGATGACTATTGAACGACAGCCAAAATCAGGTTCAATCAGTACCAAGGACAGTATAAAATCAAATGAAGCACTAGTCGTAGGTGGGGGAGTAGCTGGCATGCAAGCTGCTCTTGATATTGCCAACCAGGGATTCAAAGTTACACTAGTTGAGAAATCACCTTCAATTGGTGGGCGAATGGCAATGATCGATAAGACATTCCCGACGTTGGATTGCAGCGCTTGTATTCTCACACCCAAACTTAGCGAGGTCTCGAGACATCCAAACATCGATCTTATCACTTATGCGGATATCAAGTCTGTCCATGGAGAAACTGGTGATTTCAGAGTTCGAGTCCACAAGCACGCGCGCTATGTGGATGAAGACAAGTGCTCAGGCTGTGGAGACTGTGTGTCAGTTTGTCCTGTCGAAGTACCGAATGAGTTTGATCAGGGATTAGGATTTAGAAAGGCTATCTACACCCCATTCCCTCAGGCTACGCCAAACGTTGTGACAGTCAATAAGAAGGGTGAGCCTGCTTGTCGTGCAACATGTCCAGCTGAGGTTAATGCACAAGGCTTTGTTACGATGATGCGTCATGGAAAGATGGACGAAGCTCTTGAGATTGTTAGACGCTCCCTACCATTCCCTGGAGTTCTTGGTCGAGTATGTATTAGTTTCTGTGAAGCTGAATGTGAAAGAGGAATGCATGATGAAAGCGTCAGTATCCGTAATCTTCACAGGTTCCTCGCAGATTATGAACGATCACACGGTGCAGCACCTGTGGAAGCTAAGATTGATAAAAAAGAACGAGTAGCAGTCATCGGTGGTGGTCCTGGGGGTATAAGTTGTGCTTATCATCTCGCTCGCATGGGCTACCCTGTGACCATTTTTGAAGCCCGCGAGAAGCCAGGAGGAATGCTCAGATATGCTATTCCCGAGTATCGTTTACCGAGGGAGATTCTGGATGAGGAAATCCAACGTGTTGTTGACATGGGAGTCAAAATCAAAACAAAAACGACAGTGAAATCAATTCATGATTTATTAGAGAAAGGCTTCAAGGCTGTGTTCGTTGCCACCGGTGCATGGCATAGCAATAAACTCGACATTGCTGGTGAGGAGAATGAAGGCGTAGTTCATGCTATCGAATTCCTTGAGAAAGTAAATACTGGTGAGCGAGTAAAAGTTGGCGAGAAAGTTGCTGTTATTGGCGGCGGAGATGCAGCAGTTGACTCCGCCCGTACTGCAATCAGACTAGGCGCAAAAGAAGTCACACTCATCTATAGACGGTCGCATGTTGAGATACCTGCTATTCCCGGTGAAGTTGAAGATGCCAAGGAAGAAGGAATTAAGTTCATGCTTCTTACATCTCCTACAGAAATTCTCTCCTCCAAAGGAAAAATCACGGGCATCAGATGTATAAAAATGAGGCTTGGCGAGCCTGACCATTCGGGCAGACGCAGACCAGTACCAATTCCAAACTCTGAATTCACAATGGCAATTGATGAGATGATTGTTGCTATTGGACAGTCTACTGACCCGAGAGGTGTGCAAACAGACATTGACTGCTCTGAATGGGCTACAGTGAAAGCTGATCCCATAACACTAGAAACCAATATACCTGGAGTCTTTGCGGGTGGCGATGTTGTTACTGGTCCACTTACTGTAGTCAAGGCTGTTGGTCACGGTAAAGACGCAGCAGTATCAATTGACAGATACATACGAGGACTTGACCTCAAAGAAGGACGGATAAAAGAACGTCATCGTGTGCAATCATATGAAGTTGACAAAACTGGAATACCGTTTGAAAACCGCGCTTCGATGCCAAAACAGGGAATAAATAGCAGGAAACGGGGCTTTACTGAGGTTGAGCTTGGATTCAATGAAGCTGTCGCAGCTGCCGAAGCTGAGAGGTGTCTTGGATGTGCAGTTTGCTGTGAATGCGAACGCTGTGTTGATGCTTGCACTCGCGAAGCGATCGACCACTCTATGAACGATGAGGTTATCGACCTTCATGTGGGAGCAATAATTTTGGCAACCGGATATCGCCTGTTTGATGTCACTGAATATCCCCAGTTTGGATATGGCAGGCTACCAAATGTGATTCATGCTCTGGAATATGAACGACTCATTAATGCCGCTGGCCCGACTCATGGGCATCTTGTAAGACTGACTGATGGGAAGATGCCCAAGAGTATTGGATTCGTTCAATGTGTTGGTGCACGTGACGTGCAAAAAGGTGTACCATTTTGCAGCCGTGTGTGCTGCATGTATGGAATCAAAAATGCAGTCATGGCAAAAGAGCACAACCCTGAAACCGATGTCACGGTTTACTATGCTGATATCCGAGCATTTGGAAAAGGCTTCGAGGAGTTCTATGAGATGGCTCGGACACGGTTCGGAGTTAATTTTGTTCGAGGTCGAGTTGCAGAAGTTAATTACGATAAACAAAGAGACGCTTTGAAGGTCAGGTTCGAAGACACAACAAAAGGAGAGTTGCATGAAGTCAATCATGATATGATTGTGATTAGTCCTGGTGTCCAACCACCGGAAGGGCTTGAAGACATTGCTGTGGAACTCAACATGGACCTCTCTGAAGAAGGATACGTCACTGTAGAAGATCAAGTCATTAGGCCAGTTGATACTTCCATTGATGGAGTATTCGTCTGTGGATGCGCTGACGGTCCCAAGGATATACCCGACTCAGTGTCAGCAGGAAGTGCTGCTGCGATGAGAGCGACAATCATTCTTTCGAAAGTTGATGAAGATTAAATGAGAAGTGGTGAAAAATGACTGAACAATCAAGAATCGATCCACCTGTCAATCATGCGCCTAGCTCGAGCTTTGCTAAGGAGATTGAACAGGAACCTGGCGGAGAAGGTATAATGAAGTGTATCCAATGTGGGATGTGCACTGCGTCATGCATGGTTGCCAGTATGACTGAGAGATATCGACCAAGGAAGATGATCCAGAAGATCCTCTTAGGAAAGAGGGAAGAAGTACTCAATAGTGAGCTGCCGTGGCTATGTATGACATGTAGGCTTTGTGAAGAGCGATGTCAAGAAGATGTTGATCTCTCAGAAATTTTCACAGCTGTAAGAGAGATAGCTGCTCGTGAAGGCTATATCCCAACAGTCTTTCAGAATACCATCAAAAAGGTCCTTGAAGACGGTTGGCTCCTTAAAGATGCCTATACTGATTTTGAGGAGGATGATCGATCTGATTTGGGACTTGACACTGACTTGGGGTGGAACAATGAATTTGTCAAGAAGATTAAGAATAGATACTTCGACGGAGGTGACACTGAATGAAAGAATTCATTCTCTACACTGGTTGTACAACTCCTGTTCGACTGCCTGCATACGAGAGAGCTGTGGAGGTCGTGCTAGAGAAGCTTGGTGTTCGACTTACAACTATGAAGGATGCAAACTGTTGTGGAGCTCAATATGTTGAGTCAATCAGTCATTCTGCATTTTGTGCAATGTGTGCTAGGATACTAGCTATTGCAGAAAGTATGGATATGGATATACTTGCCATTTGTGGAGCCTGTTCAGGATCACTCAAACATGTGAAACATGAACTCGAGCACAATGAAGAGCTTCGGAATGAGGTAAATGATATTCTAGAAGAAGAAGGTTTGAAGTATACTGGCACAGTGCAAGTCAAGCACCTACTTCAAATATTCAGAGAGGACATTGGTTTTGATGCTATCCGGTCTGCAGTCGTAAACCCCTACAAGGATATACGGCTTGCAGCACACTATGGATGTCACGTAACCCGACCAGAGGAAATTGTTCAGGTTGATGATGCTGAGAATCCAACTATTATTGATCGGATAATCGAGGCAGCTGGAGGTACGCCTGTAGACTACACAGGAAAAACTCGATGTTGTGGTGGACCTCTACTTGCCATGGATGAAGAGGTTGGAAATGCAATCGGTCGTGATAAAATTGAGAATATCCGAGCTGAAGGTGCGGATGGTATTGTTACAGCTTGTGTGTTCTGCGACATCCAACTAACCCAAGTTCAGTTCGGAGAAGGGTCTAATGATAAACCAAAGATACCATGCATTACACTTCCGCAATTCTTGGGTCCTGCAATTGGAATAGATTTCGATTCACTTGGTATTCGTTTGAACAAGATTAGCCCACAAACAATTCTTGAAGCACACTAGGAGAATACGGAATGACAAAGAAAACAGCAAGTGCACTTGTTGTCGGTGGCGGAGTTGCAGGAATGCAAGCCGCATTGGATATAGCAAATCAGGGATACAAGGTCTATCTAGTAGAGAGATCTCCCTCAATTGGCGGCCGTATGGCTATGCTTGATAAAACGTTTCCTACATTGGATTGTAGTGCGTGTATTCTAACACCTAAACTAAGCGAAGTGGCGAGGCATCCTAATATCCAGTTGATGACCTACTCTGAAGTGGGAAGTGTTACGGGGTCAGCTGGAAACTTCAAGGTCAAAATTCGGCGAAAGGCTCGCTATGTTCGAGAAGACCTGTGTTCTGGATGTGGAGATTGTGCAGCAAACTGTTCTGTCGAAGTCGCAAATGAGTTTGACCAAGGTTTAGGATTTAGAAAGGCAATCTACGCACTCTTTCCTCAGGCTACACCTAATGTCTATACTGTCGATAAGGAGAATTGTATTGATTGTGGAAGATGCGTGAAGGTTTGTGAAAGGAATGCAATCGATATGGATATGAAAGACCGATTCACTACCATAGATGTAGGTACAATTATTATCGCCACCGGGTTTGAACTCTTTGATATAACTCAATATCCACGACTTGGGTATGGTCAATATCCTAATGTTATACACGCAATGGAATTTGAAC
>JAEORI010000269.1 GCA_016840965.1 Candidatus Thorarchaeota archaeon
AGGACAACTGTGAGCCACTGGTTTTTCGCAAAAAACGGCTTTCTTTGCTCGAGCTGCTGCTTTTACCATATCGCGATGTTTGTTTGTAGGAGTGCAGACGTAAACCACATCAACATGGTCATCATTCACCAGATCCTCATAGTTTTCATAAACGGTGGAAATACCAAATTCCTCAGCTACTTTCTTAGCTTTGGATGTGTCGGTATCACAAATAGCTGTAATCTTGAAATTCAAAAGACCTGAGTTATTAATGGCTGTTAATGCAGCGAGATGAGTCCTACCAGTCTTACCAATCCCGATGAAGCCCAGCCGAAGTCCTGCTTTACTGTTCAACCGGTGTCAACTACCAGTCAGATATTTGGCCTGTCTGTATTTTAGTGTTCTGAGAAATACCGTGATTATTGATAATCATCACGACAAGTGTTATGAGGTATATGAATACAAGAACACCAAGTGAATCATGGAAATAGATGTGACTGGAAATTGACTGATGAAGAGATACTCAAAGAGGCCAGAAGTGCACTTAACGAGGGGAATAAGGAAGTAGCTGCCAAATTGCTCCTTGCTGCAGCAAGTAGGTTATCAGATAAGACAGAGTATAAAGAAGCTGCAAAAATCTACGAAGAAGCGGCTTTTGTATTCAGAGACGCTTATGAAGCTGCTGAAAGCTTTAGGGCGTTCGACAATGCTACCCTCATGTTAATTCGGCTTCCACAAGAATCAGAAGTCTATCAGGAGATTGTACGAGTTAACAAAGAAGCAGCTAAAGTTGCTGAAAATGCGACTGAATACAAGAAAGCTGCAGAATTCTATTTCCGGGCTCAAGACTTTGCATCAGATGATGAAAAACAAGAATTGAATATCAAGGCTGCAGATGCACTCGAGAATCTAGCTGATATCAAAGAAGAAGAAGAAGATTATGCTGAAGCCGTGGGTCTACTTCGGAAAGTAAGTCGGTTGTATTATACTGCAGGAGATCATGAACTCGGCGAACGGATCAATGATCGAGCGGCACGCCTTGCACGTAAATGGGCAGATATTGCAAAAAACAAAGGAGATTATCTGTCAGCTGGAAATGCACTCGCAGAGGCTGCTCAGATAATGGATACCGGAGAATCGACAGAAGCAATGCGGATAATGATGGAAGCGGGAGAACTCTACGAAGCCGCTGAGCTTTTTGAAAAAGCGGGCAATATCTATGATGCAGCCCAAGAAGCTTACAAACTACAAAGACTAACATCAGCCAGAAATCAGGCTATGTCAAAAGCTGCTGAAGCATACTTGAAAACCCAAGGTACACCAGAAGCTGTAGCACCTCTCCTTGTCAAAGGTGGGAATATGTTCCTTGAGATCGGTAGGCCAATGAAGGCTAAATGGGCATTCAAACGTGGTAACGAGCTATTTGGAGAACTTGCTGAAAAAGCTAAAAGTCGTCATGATACTGAGTCAGAGATGAAGTATTATAGATTTCAAGCTATGTGTCTAGAGAAGTGGGGAGCTCATGAGGAATCAGCCAACCTATACAAGAAAGTAATAGATCACTACCTGAAAGAAGCTGTAAACGAGAGAGAAGCAGGAAATAAAGAACTTCAAGCCGTTGCACTCGAAGAAGTTGCTGAAGTTCTATTGGAGTTTGGTAAAGAAACGGAGGCAAAGGGACACATAGAGAATGCTCTTGAGTTGTATGTCGCACTTGCAGATGAATCATCTACATCTGGCGACCCAGAGAGTGGGTCTAAGCTTTACAGTAAAGCCGCTTCTTGTGCGATGAATTTAGGCGATACTGACAGACATGAGTCATTTCATTGGATGGCAAGCGAGAAAGCTGAGAATGCTGCGGAATACTATAAGGAACTTGGTGTCCCTGAACTCGCTACGATATGGATAAGGACTGCAGGTCTAGAGGCACTTGAAACTAACTCTCCAGAGATGATTGACAAAGCAATTGATCTCTTGACCAAGTCAGCTGAAGGTTTCAATGCAGCTAATGAGCAAAAAGAATCCTTTGAAGATCTCTTTACGGTGTTTGAAACCTACTTCATACATATTCCTGATAAGAAGAGACCAATTAACAAGATAATTAAAATGATGAATGAAATCGCAATGTCTCAAAATGAAGAAGTGATGGTTGCATTAGTTGCACTTGTTCGTGCTCTTAATGCTGGAAACCATATCGGAGCTCTCATGATTTTGCATGAAAACGAAGAAGATCTTCTGCCAAAAGCAGAGAGAATCAGAAAGCTCATTGCACACTCTAAAGTAGTTAGAAAAATCAAGTAGATCTCATTTTGACGGAAGACAGAAGTGTTAGTCATGTGTAGTATAGCTAACTTGGTGAGTTTTAATGAGTACATACAACGATTCCATTGCTTTCGAAACCAACGGCGACTGTGATATGATTGACATTACGTATTCAGTTGCAGAAACAGTGAGTAGGAGTGGAATGAAAACGGGGATTTGCACAATCTTCTGTACAGGATCCACTGGGTCAATTACTACAATAGAATATGAAGACGGTCTTCTCAAAGACTTTCCCGAGGCAATGGAAAGACTAGCACCAAAAGATGCAGTCTACCAACATCATCTAAGATGGAGAGATGGTAATGGACATTCTCATGTTAGAGCATCAATTCTAGGACCTGGTTTGACAGTACCTTTCGTCACTGGTAAACTGACATTGGGAACTTGGCAACAAATAACATTCATAGATTTTGATAATAAGCCAAGAACTAGGAGGATAGAGATAGTTCTAATTGGGGAGTAATTAAGGCAAATCATGTGTTGTACCAAAATCCCAAGAGAGTACTCTCGTGCTTGGACTTTGAGGTGTAGAGTCCCTTATTTTCATGGCAAGATAGTGAATTCTCATCGCCCTTCGTAAACGATGAATCTGAAAAGGTGCGGTACAATTAGGAGAAGGATTTCGATATTCAAAGGAGTCCATGAGATCCCGAATCGTATCTAGCTCCTTTCGCACTTGGAGCTTGATGTCATCAAGGTCTCGTTGGATAGTTAATCTCGGTTGGTCAGTCAATACAGACATCTCTCCAACTCTCACACTCCAGAAGAAACCATATTACATCATGTAAGACCAGAGTATTACTTGTTTAGTCAGATATTTCGCTTCTTCAGAGAGGTCCTACGCATCTTAGTTCCGCAGATTGGACATTCAATTTCGCGCGTAGGTTTCTTTGACTTGAATTTACATGCAGGACATTTCATGACCCAAGTAATCTCTCTACCAAACTTCTTGTTAGGATCTATAATCTTTAGTCCTAGATGGCTTGCAGTATTCAGGACAGCAAAGTCTGTCGAAACTAGTATTGTGTCTAACCCCTCAGAAGAAACAGTCAGAGCGAGGGCAATCAGTTCAACATCATTTTGCGACAGTTCGGATTTGTCACCGGATAATTTTGCTGCTGACTCGACTCGCCTGATATCCTCATCATTCGGAGTCCGTTCATCCATTTTGTCTAGAAGAAATAGTGTTTCTGCGCGAAACCGACTCAATCTGTTTCGAATTTCCTCAATTATACCAGGAGTTGTCACAAATGTTGAATCTGTATACCTATCAGTCCAGGTGGAAACCAGTACGCCTGTGTCAAGGACATAGATTCGAGACATCACATCACCTAGAGTGTCCTTGGGACGAGTCGTGTGTTGAGGCGATCATAGTAGTTGTCATAAAGTCGAATGAATCTCGTAACAGTTTCA
>JAEORI010000270.1 GCA_016840965.1 Candidatus Thorarchaeota archaeon
GGTTCCAGCCGAGGATCTCGTTTGGTTTATCCCGTATGAAGACCACTTTCTAAAAGCATTCATTGACCGAACTGGAGTTATTGCTGAAAATATTCAGCCAAAATTGTTTCCAGCTTATAAACGACACTACTGGCCGTCCAATCCTGAAGCACCTCGAAAGATGCCGAGCAAGGGAATAAGGGCCACAGGAGAAGTTAGACCATCAATCTGGTTGAATGGCCAAGTTATTGGAAGATGGGAATTGGATGATGACAAAGGTTTGATGAAGGTAGTAACGAGTCTGTACACAAAGATTACAAAATCGCAAGAAGACGAAATTGAGTTGGTCAGAGAGCATCTAGAGGAGTTCATCAATAGTTCTTTGCTACCAATTTCGGTTGGATAGAGAATAGACAGGCATAAATAGTGAGATTCCAATGCTAAATACCCAACCATCTGGAGTTGAATCGAATGGGAAAGGGATTAGCGTTACTCGGACTTATCCTAATCATTATCGGCATTTTACCCCTCCTTATGCCAATGATTGGACTTGGAACATATGCGGATTACTTCTACATGCTCAACATCTATACACTATCGATTGCGGGCTATGATTTCTCTGAACTCATGCTCATTCTACTTGGCCTTGGTGTTATACTCCTCATTGTTGGAGCAGTAAAGTAATCTTGTCAATAGACAAAATAGGAAAGCGTGGGGAGAGATTAATCTCCCCTCGTAACCTATAATCTAGAGCGAATTTTATTTGATTCCAATCCGTGTAGCAATCTTCACTATCAAGAAGACCACAAACGCCACGATTATGAATGTGATTAGACTATCCATAATGGGACCAAATGATAGTACATATAGTTCTCCAGTGGGATCAATAGGCGGATATACTATTTTCACGAGTGGCATAATAAGACTGCTAACAAGTGCTTGTACGACAACACCGATGTAGATACCCAAAATGAACGCAACAGCGAGTCCGAGTCCCTTGTAGTTTGATATGAAGGCAACAAACTCATTGACGAGTCCTTTTGGAGGTTCAGGTGGAGGTGCTGGTGTGAGTAGCTTCCGTATCTCTCTAAGTTCTTCTAACATTTCATCATTCGACATTTAATCACCCTAAATGATTGTGCCAAAAGAGAAATGGCATCTTGTTTAAGACTTTTACCAAATATACGTAGATTGATATAATAGAGTGAAGCGGCTTAGACGATGAGCTTCTGGTTCTTCCTTTCAATGATAGGTCTAGTCCTTGTTATCCCAGTTCATTTCCTATCTGTTGAACATTTGAGATTGGACAAGAAATATGGCGAGGAGAAAGGATTCAAGATTGGAGCTATACTGGGGATGATCTCAGGGTGGGGATTCTTCCTATTTTTGATTGGCCTTTGGATTTCGCCTCAAGATAGGTTTTTGATCGAAATCTCAGATATCGGCGTCATTGGCATACCACTTTTTCACCTTATTGTAGCTGTTGGGTTTCTTCTACCTGGAGCTTGGCTTGGTATCAAAGGAGTGACTGAGATGGGGCTCAAGACTGCGGAAACACATCGAGCTGAAAGGGTAATTTCCACTGGTGTCTATTCAAGAATTAGACATCCACAATATCTAGCATCCGTCTTAGCTCATATTGGTGCATCATTTCTTTTTTCAGCTTATTACGCGCTTCTAATGACTCCACTTGTTGTTCTAATCAATTACATCCTTTGTTGGAAGGAGGAAAAAGAGTTGATTAGAGAGTTCGGTGAGGAGTATCAGCACTATCGGGATAATGTACCAATGTTTGTGCCTAGAATAGCAAGCAAATTAAACTTGAATCAATAACTCAATTGAAATGAGAATTGTCTGATTTTTTCATCGGCTCTTTTAATTAATCGAATATAGGCCAAACAAGGAATAGTAATAACCTAAAACTATTAGCTTTCTGAGTTGAGTGGGCTCCACGTATTCAATATCGGATAAATTAGCCAAGAAGCCGATTGAATTTCACGCTTAATATTCGAGGTGACCGAGATGCATGCCAAAAAATATGCTATTCTTGCATTGATTGGATTTTCGCTAGTTTTGACGCAAGTAGCATTATCAACCCCGGAAATCTATGAGGATGTTATTAATGAGGTTTCTAGTGATGCGGAAAAAAGCCCTGTGTTCAGAAACATCAACGAGGTGAATGATGGAAGATTCACAGTTTCGCAGGTTAATCATGCGGGAGTCATAAATCCAGTATCAATATTGCAATCGGGATATCAGACAACAGACTTGAAGCGAGCAAGAACTGATACTGGGGGAAATACAGCGGGAAATATCACAATTGATGAGGCAAATGGGTGGTTTGTGAATAGCACTGAAATAGAGGTCACCGGTCTCAAGCGATTATATGGCTTAAACGGAACTTTTGATGAGGGAACAGATCCATGGATACCGTATACAATTGATGGTGGTTCTAACACACAAATCAATTCCTATAATTCTACTGGCGGATTCATAGTGTGCAGGAATATGGGCAATTACAATCCGTCAGGGGGAGGATACTATACTCACAGTGAACTGTCTGAAGCAGGATGGGAACAGGTAGTCACCAACTCGCCAGAGTCATTGGCTTTCAGAATGGAGTTTAATTTCCGCTATGTAACGGGACCACTTGATCCAGAAGGTGATGATTCATTTGCGGGAGATGTTGGCGTTTTTTGGCAATTAGGAGGTGAGGGGTATTATTATCCTATGCAGGATTTTGATTCTAGAGAAACATGGTATTCTGTTAGTCATGTCTTCTCAGTTAGTCCGGGATTAAGTACATTCTCAATATACGTTGGTCTTTACATCGGTGGTGGTAATGTCAGAGTGTACGTGAATAATGACTATGATGATGATGGTGTTGCTGATGGCGTAGAGAATGCGCAGAATGTTACAGTGTATATTGATAACGTTGAGTTCACGAGTACCACATCTCCAGCCTTTGAAGACGTCAGTCTTACTTTTCATGCTGGGGCTCTATCAGCTCCCATTCTGGGAACAGGTACCGGGACAGCTACAATCAGTAATCCAGATTATTGGAACACAACCCCTCTAGAGTATCAAATTACAGCAAGTGCAAATGTCCTTTTTACATATTCAGTTACTTCATTGTTTCAACGTTACATCAATTCATCATGGACAACAAGCCTTAGCAGTAGTGGAGTTGCATACTCAATATCTTCTGGGCTGAGTTCAGATCTTACGTTCTATGCATATATCACGCAACCAAGTGGTTACTATGACTCCACGTTTGATATTTTGATTCCAAGAGATTGGGAAAATACGACTATCTGGGATCCACTCATGAACGATATAACCAGTTACTGTGTAGTAACATCAGGACAACTCCATATACCAACTAGCGAGTTAAGTCGTAGTGGATGGTGGGAGATTAATCTCAATAGTCTGAACTATGCAAAGAACATTTCAGTCCAGGTATTTGATCAAGACTTGGTGGATTGGTCAGAAAATACCCTATTCCGGCCGGGTAATGAAACGAGAATAGAGGTAGAGATAGGAACGTCCAGCGTAACACCAGCAGGTGGTGCCCCTGTAAATATAACATGGTTCTTACCAAATGAAGACCCCTGGACAATGGATTCAATTACTACAATGGTAGATGGTGCAGTCACTAGTTCTAGTTGGACCTTTGGTTCGACTAATACTACTGCTGGAGAATGGACAATTGATGTCCTTTGGACAAATGGAACCGAAATAGCCTACCAATCAGTGTCTTTCGACCTTTATCATTCAGCTTCTATTGTTGCAACATACCCAATTATTGAAACAGACTATGGTCAGACTATTTCAAACCTTATCACACTCAAGGACGCTGATACGAATGAATTCCTCTTAGATGATAGCGTAACCATAGAGGCCAACTGGTCAAGCTCAATAATTGAATTTACACAAAATTACGCAAAGAAATGGTGGGAAGCTGATTTTGATACATCCTTGATTGGTGGTGGAGAATTCACTGTACTTGTTACTGCTTCAAGACCATATTTTGATACAATTGTAACTCAGTTTACTGTAGTTTCACTTTACAAGACAACGCTTGAAATCTTGAACGCTGGATCAATCCCAATTGAGAATGGACTCAACGAGGTTTTTACAGCTCAAATTGATTATGAGTTCCTTAATGGGACAGGTATTATCGGAGCGTTGCCAATAATCACATTTTCGGGTCCCGGAGGCGGACTTTCGTGGACCAATTTCATTGACAATGACAATGGACATTATTCTGTGGATATAATTTGTGACATAGCCACAACATACGGGGTTACAATCACTCTATCTAAACCATATCATTACAACTCCTCAGACTCATTTACACTTATCATAAGTGAAACTGGAACAGAGCTTGAATCTCTGAATGGTACTGCAGATGTTGTAAGATTTGGTGATAGCTATAGACTTGTAGTCGAATATCGAAATAGTACTGGACAGGGACTATCTGGGGCAGATTTAGAGATTGTTTCTATAACCCCTCAAACTGGATTGATCAATGGAACATTCAATCCGATAACTGGTGGGTATTATGAGATTACTTTGACACCAACCACTACTGGTACATACTCAATAGTAGTCAGTGCAAGTCTCTTCAATCATGAAACTCAGTATATCACTTTCACCCTAACAGGCGTTGTCATTCCAACGATTCTAACATCCATTCCATCAAGTGCTACAGTCGCGGTTAATCAGAGTTTCACACTTCAGCTATTATTCCAAGATGAGAATCTAAATCCAATCAATATAGCAACTATCACTGTTTTAGAGCCACCAAGTGGAATTCTGATTTCAGGAGCAACACCGATTGGAAGTGGATTGTACAATATTACTCTAAAGTCATCAGACATTGCGACCTACAACCTACTCTTCAGAGCTTCGGCTGCTAATTATCAGAGTTCGATAGTGGGATTCACACTATCAGTGACAGCTATACAAACTACCCTAGAGATTCTGAATGCGGGATCGATTCCGGTTGAAAATGGGCTCAATGAAATTTTCACGGTTCAACTAAGATACCAACTCCTAAACGGGAGCGGAGTGGCTGGAGCTTTACCCGCCATCATATTCACAGGACCTCAAGAAGGTCTTTCATGGACCAATTTCATTGACAATGACAATGGGCTGTACTCCATGGATATTAGGTGCAATGTATCAGCGATATATGGGATATCGATTACACTATCAAAGGCGTTTCATTATAGTACCTCTGATGCCTTTACTTTGATTATTGATGAAACAGATAGCGAACTCCTGCTTCTAAATGGCACAGTAGATGTCGTTCTATTTGGTAGCAATTATACTCTGGTTGTTGAATTTAGAAACAGTACTGGAACAGGTCTTGTAGGCGCTAATTTACAGGTCGTTACGATAACTCCAGCAAGTGGACTGACTCATGGCGGCTTTTCTCATATTGTTGATGGATACTATCAGATTACATTGACTCCTACAGCAGCCGGAGCATTCTCAATTGTAATCAGTGCTAGTATCATAAATCATGTAACTCAATATAAGACGTTCACTCTAACTGCGACAGGAATTCCAACGATTCTTACATCATTACCGTCAAGTGCAAGTATTGCATTTGATCAAACTTTCACCGTTCAATTACATTTTCAGGATGAGAATTTGAATCCGATTGACTTTGCTAACTTCACGGTGACAAATCCACCAAGTGGTCTGATCATTTCAGAAGTTGTTTCAGTTGGGCTCGGGACAGGATTGTATAATTTCACGTTGACTCCGATTCAAATAGGCACTTTCAATATTCTCTTTAGGAGTTCGATAGACAACTACCAGAGTTCAAGTGCAGCTTTCACACTTATCGTGACTGAGATTGAAACAAGAATTGAGTTTGCTGGCGGAGTTTCTTCAGCACTTGTTGAATTCCAAGAGCCATACCAACTCATCGTCTACTATTATCGTACCGACCTTGCAATGCTGACAAATGTGAATGGAGCTAATGTCTCGGTTTTTGCCTTTGATCCTGGACTCAATATAGCTGTTAATGAAGCGGGAGGATATTATTTGATTACTTTAAGGGGCCAAGCTGTAGGAACATGGTCCCTCACCATTTCAGCTAACAAGACCGATCATTATGTAGCGACTAAGCAGTTTCTCTTTGAGGTAGTAGAGATTGATACATCAATTGAAGGATCTAATCCTCTGGAGTCACTTTTTGTTGGTCGATCTTACTTGTTTAACTTCACCTATATGATTGAGTCAAACAGTAGTCATGTCTTTGGAGCAGACATCACACCATTAGGGGAAGGGGCAGATTGGATTTCGGTAGTAGAACTGGGTAATGGTCAATATTCTGTTGAACTGACTCCAGCTCTGCTAGGGGCGCATAGCATAGTCCTAGTATTTGAAAAATATGGGTTTGAAACGGCTAGTTTCAGAATTACATTCAGCGTTTCCAGAGTACCCTTATCAGTGGAAATCTTAGAAGGCCTTACCGGTTTAGAAAAAACGCCAACTACTTTGAGAGTTAGCATCACAGAAGCAGATACCGAAAATCCTGTTACAAATGCCACTGTGTTCTATAGAATAAGATCAGCATTAACCGAATATGCGGAAGATCCAGTGAGAATGACAGAGTCCAATATTCCTGGAATCTATATAGCGACATTGATTATGCCTGACGCAGATTCAGAATATCTTATCCAGATTTCTTGCGAGGCTGAGAATTACGAACTCGATGAACCTCTTTTAATGCCCTTCAGGCAGACACGTAGCTTTACCTCACTCTTAATAGTATATTCAGAACGCTACTGGTGGATAATATTTGGTATTGTCGCTATTATCGGAGCTGTAGGTTATAGAAGAAGTGCGAGAAAACGAAGAATTCAGCAAAACAAGATAACCCTCGCTATAAAGAAACGTTTTGATGATGTTAGAAGCTTGCTTGGTGTGATTGTACTTCACAAAGACAGCGGACTACCAATCTACTCAAAAATCTTGAGGGAAGGTCTTGAAGAAAGCGTGATTTCAGCATTCATAGCAGCAATCACTAGTTTCCGAGGCGAGTTTGACATTGAAACGACAACTGAAGAATGGGGACTAATTCCAATCTCGGACATTGTTAGAGTTGTTTCCACAAACAAACTCATTTGCGCCTTCATAACAACTAGCAATCCTTCACCTGAACAAAGGGAGAGAATGATCAAATTCGCAAAGACTGTTGGATTCATTTTTGATGAAACAATGGAAGATGTTCCAGTAGTTGTTCTGAATCAACATACTACCAAGCAGTTTAATTCACTATTCGATGACATCCTTGATGGTTCGCTCTTGAGAGTCTATAAGTTGGACGAAGCCAAGAAGTTCCAAACAACAACTTGTGCTGATGAACGGATAGCTCGCAAGCACGGAGAGGAGTTTAAACTCGAAGAGCTTGCATCCGAAATTGCAGCCTGCGGTCTCGAAGAGGGCCGTGTCTATCAAGCAATCATGCGCGCTTTGGAAAATCATTATCTAGTGGCAACTGATGAGTCTCCGTTTGCTACAAAGATAATAAGAGCTCCCGACACTGTGGCGGAAGAGGGATAGAAAGAGAGGTGAGAGGGTTACCTCTCACCAGAGACATTTACTAAAGATTTCGAACCAGGTAATAGTCCACTGGATTCTTCTTCTTAATCAATGGCACTATGATTATCATTAGAACTATGATGACGGTTACAATTGTGGCAGTCCAGAAAATTATTGGGATTGAGGACCACTTTGTAGCGATTCCCGGAGCGGCCCATACAACTACGAGAGCATAGGCAAGATCACGTCTTAGAACAATCATGAGTGATGTAATTACTAATGCAACAACAAGTACCAAAGCCGTCCAGAGATGTTGGATGTCTGATGCAATCACTAATGCTGTATTGAGCACTGATGCTGTGTTAGCTATTGTTGCTAAGGATATCCAACCAGCATAGACACTGACAGGCAAATGAATCGCAATCTTCTGTTTCAGAGGCACTTCCTTAACGCCTATCTCGAGTTTAACATAGGTTATGAGAAGAACAACTAACAAACCCGCAATCAATGGTTCGGTCCAAATCAATAATGGATCATTCCCATATGAATAATGGAAAACGAGTAACCAGGCCACATTAAGAAATGAACCGATCAAATACAAGTAACCAATCTTTGTTAGATATTCTTCACCCACTTGATTGGATTTCGCTTGGTAAAATGCAAAGATCAAGAGGAGTATGTAAATCACACCCCAGATTGCGAATACATAGCCCTGAGGTGTGAAATAGTTTGGAAAAGAGTCTGATACCTGACCAGTGTTCACACCATTGAAGGGCAGAATATTTGCTAGCATATTCATCACAATTGCGAACGCAACTGCGAAGATGTTTATTATTTGGAATGATTTGTTATTAGCTGACATAAAACTCCCAATATTTTTAACTATAGTTATCTTATAAATGTTGCCATACTTGGAAGAGAGGCGCGTTAGAGATTGAACTGATTGCGTTTCATCTGGTATTCTCCCAATCTTTCCGAATGGATGTTAGATGTCCAGTATGATAATTCAAATGTGTGAA
>JAEORI010000271.1 GCA_016840965.1 Candidatus Thorarchaeota archaeon
GAGAATGTCCCAATCGACTATGATTTCTACAAGAAAATCGGTGTGGACAAGAAGTGGATGAACTACGAATGCTGGGCATGGTCTCAGGAGGAGCTTGACGAAACACTGAATGGTATTGACAAGATCGACAAGGACTACGAGGTTAGGGAAAAGCGCACGACTCCAAAGCAAGAGCTACATCCAAAACAGGTTGCATCCCGCCTCAAAAAACCCAACAAGATTGCCATCCCTTACTCACTGTGGCAAGCTGGATTCTTGTTCATAACTTGGTACTGTCCTTGGCTTGAGAGCAGCAAGATGATGGAGGAGTACTGTGCTGCGATGGCTGACTATGGCTTCCCTGAAACTATGTGGGTCGCATCCATCGATCACGCAAGGCAGGCAATCGTTATGCCTATTCTCTGCTTTGACTGGACAGAGCCGGGCATCATGGAAAAGATTCGGGAGTTCAACCTTGAGACCACGAAGAGCTTCCTGAAGAAGGGCTGGCTTAACTATCGACCTGACCCGTTTGTCCATGCACCACAGACATTCAGTCAAGCAAAAGAATACTACAAGATGCTGGTCAAATTCCGAAAGGTCTTGGACCCGAACTTGATATTGCATCCAGGTCGTCTCGCAATCCCATGGGAGAGCGTCACGGACCTTCCCAACCCCGTAAAGAACTGAAACCAAGGTGCGGAAAATGTTACAAAACATAACCACTATATATCGATATGATACAAGGAGGAACGATTGAGATGACAAGTCTAGAAGATCTTCGCAGGATAAATGCGAGGTGTATTCACTGCCGAGCATGCCAATATGCTTACTCTGGAGAACCTGACCGAGAAGGAAAGGACGAGGAGTATACAGGAATGCTTCAAGGTTGCCCTGCTGGTCTATATTATGGTTGGGAAGGATACTTCAATTCTGGAAAACAATGGATGGCACGCGCCTTTCTTAACAATGAACTACCTGCTAGCCAAGAACTTCTTGAGGTGGCTGAAGCTTGCACGACCTGCGGCATGTGTGAGACGCAGTGTCCAAACTATATCGATACCGTTCATGTGACAGAAGAGTTGAGAGCAGCGATTATCGAAGCTGGAGTGGAACCTCTTCCAAAACATGCAAAGTTTCGTGATATGGTAAGCAATGAAGACATGAGGAATCCTTACAATGAAGCCCGAAGTGATCGAACAAAGTGGGCTCAAGATAAGTATGCGGATAATATTGACAAAGATGTCAAGATTGGATATTTTGTAGGATGCACAGGTGCATATCGACAACAACATGTTGCTGACCGAACAGCATCAATCCTGAAGAAACTCGGTGTTGACTTCACAATCATCTCAGATGAAGTCTGTTGTGGTTCACCTATCTTGAGGACTGGCCAGAAAGCAGTGTTCAATGATGTAATGAAGAAGAACTTGGAACTCTTCAAGGACTTCGACCTCTTGCTCTTTTCATGTGCTGGGTGTTATAAGACAATTAGAAATGACTACCCGCGACTCAGTGGAAAGCCATTACCCTTCAAAGCACGGCACACTGTTGAATACGTCTACGACCTTCTGCAGGAGGGCAAATTGAAAATCAACAAATCCTACGATAAGAAAGTCACCTGGCATGATCCATGTCATAGCATTCGTCATGTTGGTATTGCCATTGAAAAGGACATTCTCCACAACTCAACTAACTGGCTTCTCGACAGTAGGGCTGCAGAGAAGGCAAAGGAAGCACACTATGAAGTTCCACGAGTGGTTCTGAAGGCAATTCCAGGTCTCGAGTTAAATGAGATGTATAGGATCAAGGGCGATTCCTTCTGTTGCGGTGCTGGTGGAGGTGTGAAGGCACAATTCCCTGACATGGCTCTGTCAACATCAAAAGAGCGACTTCGCGAAGCTGCCTCGACTGGTGCAGAAATCCTGATGACATCCTGTCCTTTCTGCATCACCAACTTCAATGATGGAATTAAGGCATTGAAGAAAGAAGAGGAAGAAACAGGCAAGGACTTGTCTGATGTTGGATCAAAGCTAAAGGTCGTTGAGCTTCTGGAAGTGCTCGATGAGCTGCTCTAATCAAGATATGCTGCAGAGCAATCTGTCCTCTGCAGCAGCAATCTTCTTTTTTCTAATTATGTGATGATTGCCATGCACAAACCCACTGAGCTAGTCATCGTTGAGCAATACAACCCTGAATGGACAGTGTGGTTTGAACGACTATCATCCTTCCTCGAGTCACATATTGGTCGATGCATTCTCAGAATTGAACATGTGGGAAGTACAGCTATTCCTGGAATGGTTGCCAAACCTATTATCGATACGAATATTGTAATTCACATGTCTGAATTTGAAGAAACCAAATCAAAACTAGAAAGCATTGGCTACAAGCATCTTGGCGACCTAGGAATCTCAGGGAGAGAAGCCTTCGATTTGATTGACATTAAGCTAAGACAACAACTACCTCCTCATCACCTATATGTCTGCGACTCATGCAGTGAAGAACTTCATCGACATATCGCATTTAGAGATTATTTACGTGAGCATCCTGATGTGGCCAATGAATACTCCAAGCTTAAGATGCATCTAGTCAAGCTATACGATGGAAACCGCGAGCTGTATATCAAAGGCAAGGACAGTTTGGTGCGTGATATTTTAGAAAAAGCACTACAATGGTTCGAAGATAGGTGTAATCACAAACCATGAATCATGTTTCCCTGAGAATTATTGCTAGTCCTATCATTGCTTCAACTATTAGAACCAGAACGACCAAGGCGGGAATGAAGCTACTAGTCAAATCCTTTAGATAACCCACTAGTATTGGTCCCGTGAAACCCATACATGCTCCTATTGAGAAAAATAGACCACCCGCGATTCCTGTGTATTCGGCTCCGACATCGGGTAAGTCCATCATGACCACGAGCATTAGTGGCATATGTGCTCCACTGACAATACCATAGATAATTAGTGAGGTTAGAAGAAACACCCCTGATGAAATTCCTGCTAAGTATATGCTGATACCCTCTATCAGAAGCACAATCGCAATTACTGGTTTCCTTGAGCCTGCAAGAGCAACTCCTGGGATGATAGCACTACCAACAAGTCCAACCCATGTTGGGACTGATGCCCATAGTCCTGCAGCTGCTGGATCAAGTCCTTTTTCCTCCAATAGAGTTGGAAGCCAATTCCCAAAACCATAGAATACAAGAAAGGACGAAGAACCAATTACTGCCACCATCCAGACATACTTGTTTCTTAGCAAAGAGCGAACCGCACCTATCATAGACTTACTTCTAACATCATTATCTGAGTTGACGGATTGATCTTTTGCCAGTAGAATCCAACTAACTGCAATCAAAAGACCAATAATTCCATAGAATGAGAACACATTCCGCCATGTACCAACGATTGGAAGAATAAGTGAATTTGTCAATGCCAGTGCTGATGCAGAACCAATAGCAGCTCCAGTCATGTAAATCCCTGATGCTAAACCTCGCTCCCGCCCCTCAAAAGATGCAGCTACCACTTTCGCCAACCCAACCGAAACTGTTGGTCCTCCAAAACCGAAAAGGAATACCACAATGAAAAGTGATTCAAAATTGAAGACAAACGATCTGAGAACT
The DNA here is from genome assembly GCA_016840965.1 of Candidatus Thorarchaeota archaeon. The sequence continues at coordinate 3,602 of JAEORI010000271.1, forward strand.
GCAGAAGATGAAATTAGGATAAGTCCTAGTGTTATCATCTTCTTTTGTCCAATACGATCGATGCTCACACCCACAGGGACTGAAAGAGGAACATACATCAGAATAACGCTACCCAAAATGATGCCCATTTCAACATAGTTCAATGTGAGGTCTGCTGCTATGACATTTACCAAAGGCGGAAGCGAAGAAAGAATTAGTCCAAATGCAAAATAAACAAGCCATGAGAGTGCTAGGATGATCCACCTGTAACTAGAAGCTTGAGATAGATTGGCATCATCAGTCATTTCGCGATTCTCCTACGGATTTGTGTAATTGTAAAAACGCAGTCGTAGTCTTACTGACTTTGTCAATATGCTCTCCGTGTATTAGTTGTTACTGTTGGTTGAAACCAAATATGGTCTAAATCCCATTATATGTTGTCAAATCCAAATTGAGCTCAAGTAACTATCCTTATCTAGGATTAAATTCACATTATGCTCGTTCTGAGATTTTGCATTCATAGTACTTATGTCCAAGAATACAGAATCTCTTGTTTTGCAGAAGGTATTACCAATGACAGAGACAATAGTCCGACCCCCCAAATTAGAGGAACGAACCTCTTTCTATCGAGTATATGGGACGGGAATGCCTAATGTTGATCGATTGACATTCGATGGATTCTCACGTTGGTGGAATCGTAGTAAGGTGCAAGGTGATTTACCAAATCTATGGAGGGTCGCGGTTGTCGATAACCAGATTGTAGGTATAGCAATCAATGCTGTACTTGATAGTCTAAGTTGGGGTGCGATTTGGGAGCTCGTTGTGGATGAAGAATGGAGGAACAAAGGTATAGGCACAAGCCTTGTTCATGAGTCTGAAAAAGCCCTACTTGAGCGCAACCCGAATCTTACACATTTTGTGTGGGGTGTTAAAATGCACAACCTCCGAGCCATTCCTTTCATCGAGCGGCTTGGCTATGGCATCCAATCCCTTGTAATACGACTGGATGGGAATGCGACACCTACACTGCCTGAACAAACCCTCGATGTGAATATTGCTAGACTCGATGATATTCCAACTCTATTGCATCTTGTCCCTGACAATTACTGGGGTCATAGGGATCATAAAATGCTTGAATATTCGATTCGGGGAGGAAACTCATATGTCCTGAAAGAAAGGTCTAGTAATATGGTTGTAGGATTTGTTCGCCTTGAGTATGATTCAGACCAGATTGACTCAACAGTTATTACTTTCAGCTATCGACCAGGTTATGGCATAAAGGTCATTGACGCGGCTATCAACGAAGTTTCTACTAGAAAGGCAATTTTCTGGGTGCAGGATAGACATGAGGATATCCTTGACCATTTCTATGCTGAAGGATTCCAAAGGACTGAAGCAGAATTTGTGGCGAGAAAAAGGGTCAAGAGTTTACAATAGCCTAAAGCTAGTTTCTCTACTAATCCTCTCTCTCTTCCATCAAAATTTTCCACGGGTCAATCTCTTCTTGTTGAGGAAGAATCTCCTCAGGTCTTCTTCTTCCTCGAACAAAGTGGTCCCATGCAATACCTGCAAATATCAAAGTTGCAACTCCTATGATTATCATTGCTTCTGGACTCACAGTGAAAAACGTTGGTCCTGAGGGTTCAAAGGTCAGTAAGATATTTGCTGGAACTGTGTATAATGGATTCAATTCTGGATATGGAAATATTGATTCGTTCGTGACTGCAAGATGTACGAGGCCATCACCCGTAATTGCCATGTCTACTATGAACGGTTTCTTGTACATTGGACCATAAGCCTCCGTATCTTTGAGATTGAATATAGTATCTTGAGAATAAATCTGTCCTGTGCGTGTGACCCTTGCTATTGTCATAGCGTGATTCACATGTCTGTATTCTAGAACAAGGTAGAGTAGTTGATCCGGACCCACCTCAAATCTTTCCAGTTTCGGATAATCTTGCCAACCAAATCCATAGTCGATACTAAATGACCTAGTCCAACTGATTGTTCCTTCTGTGGACCACCTTGATAATCGAAATTCCTCATCGAAAACATATGAGCATGTATAAAATCCACCGAAAGGATCAGGTGCAAAGGCTTCGTATTCCTCTTCTCTACTCCATACCTCGTTGCCATTTGCATCATATCGTTGGACAGAGTCCAGCATACCAATATAGACCTCTCCATTGTAACAGCCAAGTCCTTTTGGATACTTTACGCTATATACCGAGAATACATATTCATAATAGCTAAGATTTAACAAAGTTCTATCCCATAGCTTGTATCCCATAGAATCTAATTTTATAAGACTGTAAACAATCCGGCTAGAATTAATAACTCCAGGGTTCAAGTACTTAAGTGAAAGCGAAAGAATGTATATTGTACCTAAACCATCCACATCCATAAAAAGAGGAATGTCCATATTATATAGCTGTATTGAACTGTTCCAGATTTGTTGGCCATTTGAGTCGAGCTTTAATAGAATCAAGTCTACAGTTTCTGGTGATGATTGTGATGGCGAACATAGGAATATACCATCGCCTACTACTTCGACAATTGTATACATCCCATATGACGAAACCTCTTGATATGGAGTAACGTTCCAGATGGAAGTATGGTTTGAAGTCATACATCCAAGTGTGGCCTCCATAAAAGAGTAATAATCGTAACTGAGGTGAACAAACGAGTGTTCCCCCAAAGGCTCAAGTCTAGTTATTCCATTATAGATACTCCATGATTTTGTCGTATTGAATTTTGGTGAAATTAACTCAGGAGTTAGGTCGTCTACATTGAGAAGTGCTTTTACCGAGAAATGACTTACTGTCGCATTCACCCCCCCGTCATATACATCATTAGGGATACTACCTCCGTAATAAGCCACAAATCTCTCTGTAGGAATAAGCCCCATAAACATTGCATAATTATCATGAGGATACATCTGAGCACCATCTTCTTCAATCGATCCTGCAAAATATTGCTTTGCCTCAGATGATGTCAGTAAAAACTGAATGTCGTAGTTTTGGCCACTCTTCAGGCCTGTAACTCTCTTAATTCTTCCAGCATAAGAATATTCGGGAGGACCTATCCAGAAATCGATTGCATACATTTCATCACCACCATCTTGCAGTGCAAAGTCCCCAGAGCATGTTATTTGAACTGATGCAGAAATCCTAAGCGTCACTGGAGTCTGGTTATA
>JAEORI010000272.1 GCA_016840965.1 Candidatus Thorarchaeota archaeon
ATACCTAATACTCTTCCGTCTTTAACAATTACTCGAGGAATGAAACCCTCCGCCATGAAGGTGCCTTCAGGCGGATCCTTTACTTTCTCAAACTTCCTCTCAACTTTCTCTTGTCCAAAGACAGTAATCTTATGCTCTGCCACTGTAAAGAGCTCATTGTATACAATCAGCAGCTCGCTTTGATAGCCCTCTGGTGGATCTACTGTTTCAAGTTCACTAATCATGGCTTGAATATCTCCAGATGGAGCTGTTGTGCTGGTGAGTGGTCTTGCAGTAGGCGATGTTGATCTTGCTGTCGATGTGGGTGGTCTAGGCGGAGGCGCTGTTGTCGTTGGTTGGGTCATCGGCTCTGCTGGTTTTGGTTTCGGTGGTGCGGAATGTGATGATATGGGTTCTTCAGTTGTTTCAGTCTTTGGCATTGGTGGTTTTGGAGGAGGAGCTGGTTCCCCAGGTTTCAATATTCTTTCTGCTGCTGTAGTTCCATTCAGAGCAGTGAAGAAAGTAGGTGGCTCTTCACCTTCATCTAGAGGTCGCACTTTGAAGTGGAACCCATATTCTGTCCGAAGGTTGGTAGCAACCCTTGCGCCTATGAATTTCCTTCTGATACCTGCTTGAGTCCCTTTCCATAGATAGATGCTCTTTGTTTCGTCGTCGACAACGCAGACGACTTTAGTTGAGTCAAGATCATCTTTAGACAATTCGACCTCATTCAAGGTCCCATCTTCCAGCACCTCATAGCCAACTACCATAGTTAATCACGACGCTATTCGTTAAACATCTAATGCTGAGCATATATGGTATCAAGCCAGCGTATTCGTTATTGCCTTTTTGTGGTATATGATTGTTATTGTGTTAGATATAGCAACGAAATCTACCTCTAGTAGGCGTTAAGAAGGCTTATGTGTCAGATGCACCTACATATTTTGGTTGCTGACAATGGAAAAAACAAGCAAATATACAAGTCCATTCAAGAAGCAATTCGATGAAGTTGAGAGTCTGAGTTGGAGCAGAATTATCCTCGGATTTATGGCATCAATTTTGATAATGCTCGCATCCACATGGGGCCTGCTCTCTCTACTGAACTTATCTGGCGTATATAGCTTTGATTCTTCCCGTTTCATTCCATATACTATTTACATGCTAGTGGCTTCGGCAGGTTCCATTATACTCGCAATAGTGTTGTGCGCTATTATCACCAAGTGGCCGCGAACAGTCAGTCTTCCAATTCGGATTCATAGATTTGCTAAACGACATGCTGGTGATTATTTTCTATCTCCAGAACCAGAAGACGAAACCTTGGGGACAGTGCTTCGAAGGTCACTCTATGGGTCTATCCTTATCGTAGGAATTGCACTCACACTACTAGGATTCGAGTTGATGGGTCAATTGAACACGGGTGACATTATCTTTGTCGGCGTTGTCCTAATGATTGCTAGTGTTGCAATTCTACCATTTACGATAGTTTTGCTTTATTTTGGTCCATGGCTAATGAAAGATTCCGGATTGTTCCATCTCGATTTAAGAGATCGGTCTCTAAGTAATGTCGGAGATGATGTTGAAGATATTCTGGAGTTCTTTGCGGGAGTAGACATCATTCTTGTGTGGATTGAACTCACTCTGAATGTAGGTGGAGAAGCTCCATGGATTCCTATCTTCATCATGATAATACCACTTGGTCCACTATTTTCAATCGTTCTTAATTTCACGCTTGTCTTCATGGTCTTCAAAGAAAAAGCCACATTGTCAATGATGCAATATCTAACAACTGTATACGATGTTCCTGATATGATAAATTCTCCAAACTATATTCGCAGTCAGATAGTCAATTTAGTCGACCGTGAATTACTACTAACAGCTTCTACACCCCTACCCTCGTCAGATTCCCAAATTGCAATAGAAGCTAAACATGAAGAAGAGAGTGAAGTCGAGTCGGATACACCACCAGAACCAATACGTGAATACATACCTCCTCTTCCTGATTCAGGAAGGGATCATTTACCTCCACCTCCAGATGATTTCTCTGATTCATTTCCCGATGATGATGATTGAATCTGGTTTGAACGAAAAAGCAACAGTCTTTTCACCGTTTGCTCTCAAACGCTTGACCAAGTCCTCATCATAAGTCAGTGCAATCATGGGAACTCCATTGAATTCAATAGATATCTTGAAAGAACCTACTTGAGGTGTTATTGAAACTAGACTGGCTTGTGCCCAGTCTGAAGGGTTTGAATCTGAAATTATCACGTCTTCAGGTTTAACACTAAAAGAGATACGAGAGTTAACCTCTCCTTTGCCGGGGATTTGAAAATGAGTATCTTTGACTAAGATTGTGAGAATTCCTTCAGAAACATCAGTTATCTTACCTGAGAAAATATTCCCACTACCAAGAAATCTCGCCACGAATTCGTTTGCTGGTGAATCATATAGTTGCTCAGGAGTCCCTACTTGAGTAACAATACCATCATTGAGGATTGCTACTCTATCTGAGATAGCAAATGCTTCATCTTGGCTATGTGTGACATAGATAGTAGTGACCTTTAGTTTTCGTTGTATCCGCTTGATTTCTGATTGTAGACGTTCTCTGAGTTGCTGATCTAACGCCGATAATGGTTCATCAAGTAAGAGAAGCTTAGGGTTTATTGCAAGTGCTCGAGCCAACGCAACTCTTTGTGCTTCCCCGCCACTGACCTCAGATATCTTTCTTAACAATAACCTCCGAATGCCTAGAAGGTCCGCAAGTTCCTCAACCCTTTCAATTGTCCTATCTCTTGACCATCCTGCCATATCTGGCCCAAAAGAAATGTTCTCAAACACAGTCATATTGGGGAATAGTGCAACTGATTGGAATACCATTCCAATATTGCGTTTATTTGGTGGAACATTTACCATGTCTTTCCCATCAAAGAGAAGACTTCCTCCAACATTTTCTATAAAACCTGCTACCATTCTGAGCGTTGTTGTCTTCCCGGATCCACTTGGACCAAGGAGTGTCAATAACTCGCCATCTTTAACTTGAAGGTCTATTGGTCCAATTTTTGAGCCATCATCAAACGCTCTTACCAATCCTTTGAGTTCAACATTTACCATTATAATGCGCCTCCAGTACTGCCTTCTGAGATTCGTTCCATGACAAGAAAAGCAACGACACAGATGACAACCAGCACAAGGGCCGCAGCACCAGCATCAACAAATGCTCTTACTGCGAGATAATCATAGATTGCCACTGCTAGTGTGTAATTCTGAGGTAGAGCGATAAAGAGTGTTGCAGACATCTCTCCAATTGCCATAGCAAATGCGAAAACGCCACCAACAAGGATACCGGGCGCGAGAAGTGGCAGCTCAACAAAAAACAAACGTTGTATTCTCGTTGCACCTAGAGAGTCTGCTTGTTCCAATAAGGTTTGATCAATTTTACTCATAGCAATATCTATAGCTCTTGCACTGAAGGGCAGTCCAATTATGGTCTGTGCAACCACTATGATTGGCCAAGGATTAGTGACAAGACCTGTTGGAACTGCAATAACGAGTACAAGACCATATGCGACTGTGATTGAAGATATTCCAAGAGGTAGTAGAATCATTGCTGATGCAAGTGTTGGGATAGCTTTACCCGCGTTTCGCAATGCTATAGCTAAAGGAATTCCTAGAACAACTGCAAATATGGTAGCTAGACCTGCATAGAATAGCGAGTTTATGAAATACCTGAGTCCTCCCTGGCTTCCCCAAGTGAAGAGATTCACGAATCCATCCAATGTGTATCTTTGACCAATCGGATCAAAGACAGATGCTCGAAAAATCGTTGCAATTGGTCCTAAGACTAGGATAGCAATTATGAATAGATACCCTACAATTAAGACTCTTTCAAGTACCCGATAACGACTGAACGGAATTGTCTTTATCGATGCAGTCGGTCCAACAACACCATCTTGTCTTCCAAGTCTGAAATAGATATATGCTAGACTTAATGTGATGATTATTTGGATAAGGGTAAGAGAACTGGCTTCTCCATAGTCGAACATTCTGAATGCATTCCAAATCTGAGCTTCTATTGTCATGTAGGTTCCTTGGCCGAATGCAAGAATAATGGGAAATGACATGAAGCAGAACATGAAAGTTAAAACAGCTGAAGCTAAGATTGCTGGAGTTATATGTGGAAGAGTGATTCGCCTAAATCTCTGAAATGAACTTGCTCCCAATATCTCAGCGCTTTCTTCTATCTCAGGATTTAGTCTTTCTAAAGATGCTGAAACCATTAGAAGAACTAGTGGTACATTATAAAATGTATGAGCTAGAATAATTCCAGAAACTCCTGTCGCCAAATTGAAGACAGATATGGATGAACCCTGCATCCACATTAGAATTGAATCAATCACTCCATAAGATCCAAACATCTGAAGAAATCCTACGACAACAACAATCGGTGGGAGTACAAAAGGCACAATCATCATCGCTTTAACGATGGACTTACCTCTAAATCTCAGGCGTGCAATTAAGAATGCTCCAGGCAATCCAATTAGAACAGCCATTATTGTGCTAACAATCGCTTGAAGCACTGTGAATTGAATGATGAACTGAATTAATGGTGAGGCAAGTACATCTTGAAAAGGAGTCCCTGTAAAGAGTCCTTGTACCGTAACTATTGCGACAGGAAACACTAGGAACACAAGGAGTAATAGTAATGGGAATGCGAGTATTGCATATTTGAGAAGAACTCTTGTTTCCAATCCTTACCCCTCTTCTAGGGTGCTCTAGTTGCAGTCCATAAGCTTAACCAATTTGATAGATTTGATGAAATCTCGGTGCTATTTAGAAGTTGATTAAGGACACTAACTTGATCAGGATGTATGGCATATTGATAGACATTCGGTAGCGTGAGATCTGTTCTAACAGGAAACATCCATTGGTTAAGTGGAATCTCTGTTTGCACCGTTGTATTAAGACAATAGTCTATGAAGGCTTTTCCAAGTTCTGGGTTTGGACCATTCTTTACAAGACCTACTCCCTCCACTTGCATCCATGCCCAATATTGGTCGTTATAGAAAAAGGGTGATACTGCTGTATCTGGTGCAGTCCCCAAATAATTAGCTGAATATGCTGGATCTGTTCCGTAACTGACTAGAAGGTGTTTATTTGGATCACTCGACCATACAGACCAAGCTTCAGTCCACCCTTCTTGAACATCTATGTAATCATTGACATCTTCCCACCATGTGGTCCAATCTTGAAACAGAATTTTCTCGTATACTGCAATTTGAGACAGCAAGAATGAGAGTCCGGGACTACTATAATTTGGGTTCTCAGTGACCAGAGCAGCTGCCAATTCTGGATCAGCAAGATCTGCGAATGTAAGATTTTCTAATTGCGGATGAGTAGTTGTGTTAATTGTGTTCGTGGAATATATTAGCGTGACCAAGCCAAAATCAAAAGGCGTTAGATAATGATTGGGGTCTAAAAGATTAATAAAAGTCTCATTGATCAGGTTAAGGCGCGGAGATGTATATGGCTCCAGGACACTCTTTGTAGCCTCTTGTAATATTAGAATATTGTCGATCCCAATCACAACATCAGCAACAGGATTTGCTGATTCCGCTACCAGTTTCGATATGATACCATTGGCGTCCACCTCCAAGAGGATGATTTCAACATCCACTCCATACTTTTCTTCAAATGGAGCAAATGCACGCTCTAGGACCACTTCCGCACCTTCATCTCCCCAGTCAAGAAAGCTACTATAAGTATAAACAACAAACCTTGGTTTCCACCAGGTTACAGCGGCATAGACTGAGATCACAAGAATTACAACGACTGCTATGCCGGCTATTACTTTTCGAGGGTCTCTTCTTTCTGGGTACTGACTCATGCAATTAGACACCAACCCGAGTGAATGCAAGCATTCTTATAACGCTTCTTATAACAGTGTTATAGGAAATGAGTGTGATTGGATATGAAACCTCCCTGTGAAATTGTACAAAGGGACTTACTACGAGCTGTCAGGGCTTCAGTTGCTAAGTTGCTTAAAGATGAAGGATTCTCACAAACAGAGATTGCTGCTAATATGGATTTGACGCAAGCCGCAGTAAGCAAGTACTTGAGCCAACCAATAGCAAAGACAAAGTTAGAGGGAGAAATCGAAAGCCTTTCAAAGAAAATCACAGAGATGATCAAAACTGGTGAGTCAAACACAGAAAAGATCGTACTAGAGATATGTTCTGTATGTATGCATTCGCGTCTAGGTTCAACACTCTGCCAGATTCATCAAGATACGGTACCTTCTCTCAAAATTTCGAATTGCCAAGTCTGCACACAGCTTTTAGGAGGAAGGGATGACAATCTTGCAGAGCGAGCATTTGTTATGGGCGATATCCTTGAAGCATTGAGGACTATTGAGCATTCAGAATCATTCCAGGTGATTGTTCCTCAGGTCCGTGCCAATTTTGTTGTGTGTAATAGCAAGGCTCAAACAATCAAAGATGTTGCTGGCGTACCTGGTAGAATTACAATTGTAGATGGTCATGCTCGTGCACTAGTAAGCCCTCAATTTGGAGCATCTCAGCATACCGCTGAGCTCCTACTGCATGCAAAGAGCACATGGCCGCGCGTACGGGCTTGCCTATGTGTAAGTGGAAAAACCGAGGTCGTGAAATTGGCAGAGAAATTTAGATTTCATGTACTGTCTATGAAGGAACCAGAAAGCATAGCCTCAAAGATTGTCACATCTCTTAAGAAGACAAATCAGATACCTGCTAAAAGAACAGCATTTCCCGCAATTCATATTCCTGGAGGAATCGGGGTCGAACCAATCCTTTATCTTTTTGGACCTAATGCTAAGGAGCTTTGCAAGAAAAGTCTTCAAATAAGTGATTCACTGATACAATAGAATTTCTCGCGGTTGTCTTACATCACTTTATTTTGCCTATGGTATGGTTGGTATCTGCTACAAATTAGAGGCGTCCATAGATGGTTAAAGTTCGGCAGGGTACAATGAAGGATTGTGCAGACCTTCTAGAAGTTTACCAAGGAACACGCTGGTTCTATAGAACAAGAGAGGGTGGCTATACTACTGTTGAACAGGTTAAAGATGAGCATAGAGGTGCTTCATTTGAAAGGTGGGGTTGGCTTGTCGCTGAAGACAATGGGAAAGTTGTTGGAGAGATCGTTTTCAGAGCAGAAAAAAATCCCATTTCTGGTCGAGTCGGTATAATCCGGAATTTGGATGTTGATGTAAGAAATCAGAAGTTAAAAATTGGAACCATGCTGACAAGGGCTGCTGAAGATATTCTAAGATCAAAGAGAGTTGTACGAGTTGTTGCAACTACACCTCCTGCTGCATACAATTATTGGATGAAAGTAAAGTATTTCGCGAGAGGTCATATCACAGACATTAGTATTTCACCAACAAAAATTCCTCAAATTAAAACTTCCAAAGTTAAAACGGTTCAACTAAAGAATATAACAAAAATCCCAACATCATTGCGTTTTTCTCATATTGCATACCCTGGTTCATTAGCAGACCTAGCAGCTAGCATTATTGATGAATCTCTTGAAGGGAAGCTTCTGGAATTCTATACCTCCAACCACCTTGTAGGAGTTGGTGCAGTAGGATTGATCGATCCTAAAACTGCAATGTTCGTAGCTGATGTCACCAAGCATGGCCTATCTATTTCTGATATTATCATCTCAAGGACAGCTGGGTACGCAACTAGATGGAACGTTAAGAATGTGAAATCCACAATTCCAAATGATCGACTCGCCACTTACACTGCTTTTGCCAAGTGGAAGTCTGCTCTATCTACTGATATCCCAGTCACAAGACTTCTGTAATCATGTTTCTTCAGTCATGATTAATGGAAGTACCCAGTTAGCGAACACAAGTGAGCTGCCAATCGCCCAAATACTAGCTAAGTTCACATGCCATAGGATGAAAGGAATTGAACTGATGCCCAATATTAAGAATGCAAGTGCTACAACTCCAATGAATACTGTGTCAAGTATAATGACAGGTTTGAGTGGATGACCCTCTTTTCTCCGATAGATAGGAATAGCAACTGCAAGTCCAAATAGTACTAATATACTCGCTACCTCCTCGGGTCGCAAAGAGGCAAATCCGAACTCCCTTTCGATTTCAGTTGATTCGTATTCTGGTGTCATCATTACCAATAGGACGTTATGCTGTGCTTTTGTATAGTTGCTAGTATCGATGTAAAACGTAAACGTTCCATCACTAACGTCAACTGTGAGATTCTGATAATCTCCCAAAAGATTTCCATCGACATAAACGGAAGCTTGTAATGTCTGCCAATTTGTGTCGACTGCAACTACAATTGCCGCGAGGCCAATAACTACAGCTGAGGTCGTAGAAAACCTTAGAATAGGTGGTCCGTAGTTATTGATAACAAGCAATATTTTGAATATGTACCTATGTCCATAGGCGTCATATGCTTTGAAAGTGAAATAATGTTCACCCTCTGAGAACAGAGTTGAATTGAACCGAATAATATTCTGTCCAACATAGTCTGTGATGTTGTTTACTTCCTCTACTAAGACTCCACTAATGTATAATGATAGGGTACCATTTGGATATGGTGATGTAATCCTCACTGGTATGTTGGCTTCTCCTGAGATTTCATCATAGCTAGCGTATTCCAACACAATCACTCTAATGTGATCTAAGAATACTAACTCCCTACTTAATGATGCAGATAGACCCTCCTCAGTGAATATAACAACACCCACGATATGATTTCCATTCTCGTATCGACTTGAATTGAGTGAGTAATTTCCAGAACCAGATGGAACAAGTGTCGCGTTCCATTCTGGAACTATCTTGCCATCAACAGTAATATTTAGGTAAACTTGACTATATGTAGAAGTTATGTTTAGCCAAAGATCCGTTACTCCACTTATTGTAGCAAATTCTACTGGTAATATCATTTCAAGATTTGGAACGCCATGGTTATTCACTATGAATTCAAGATGGTATGTTACCTTGAGATTTTCACCAGTCACATTGTATTCAAAGACTAATGTAAAATTAAGTAGACCTTCAGGCAAATCTGTGGTGTTCACCTGAATGACCTGTTCTCTAATTCCAATCACCGTTCTGTTGAAGTCAGAGTGTATCACTCCTTCAACATAGAGAGGTAGATTCAATGGCTCATAATCTGATCCGATGAGAAGTGTGAGATTGAATGTCCCTGCTACTGCTGAACCGTAGGCTGGTGATTGATGACTAATAGTGATTGGCTTATCATCATTATCTATTAGATATTCCAAGAACAACTCTTGATACTCACTTGTTGCTAAGAAATTATACTCGAAAATGAACGTGAAGTTGTTATAGCCTTCCCAGAAACTGCTGGTGTCAAGAAAAACACTAAGGTTCCCCGAACCAATCAATGCTGGTATATATGGCGCTTGAGCTACTCCATCCACAAGAACTGTCAGGTTGAGGAATCCATAATCGTGAGTGATATTTAGCTTGATTTCAACGATGCTTTTCAAAGTGCTTCCGTTTGTTGGAGAGTACAATGCTACCTCAAAGTTCACACCATCGTTGTCCACAAAGTACAGAAGATAGTATGTTTCTTTTTCAGCCAAATATTCAAAGAAGAGAGTGAAATTCAACATTCCCTCAGGTAGGGTGTAAGAATTAACACTAATTGATTGGGAGCCCGTTCCAATGGATGTTTTATTGTATGCGCTGTAAATTGAACCATCGATAAAGAGCGTTAGATTTAGAGTCCCAAAATCAGATGTGATGTCAACATTAATGTCAAAGACATCTGATACTGAACTCCCATTTGCTGGACTTGTCAAAGTCACTGTGATATTAGGAGAATCATAACCTGAAACTTTGAGGGTTTCAGTCGGTGTGATCAGGTTTCGGTCCTTGTGCGTGGTAAAGGGGGATTGCATTTGAGGCTGTGCTAATCCTGCGAACATCATCATGATAAAGAGTAGTGCGAACAATCTACTCGTTTTTCTCATTATATTGCCTTCCTGACACCCAGTGGTCTGATTTCGGGCGGATACGGCCCCCGAGAAGTTGTACTGCTTTTAAGCCTAGCGCAAGTCACAAGGTTGTACCGTCTTGTATCATATTTCACCCTGACCCGCAATATCTTTGCGATGCAATTCTCGTAAAAGCAAAAGCAATCCGCGACTTACGAAGTATCCACCACCAAGTGCAAATAGTATAAGCAAAACTCCTACGCCAAATACAATTGATCCTTGAATAGTGGAATTGGGAATCAATACGCTTGTACCAATTCCAATTGCACAGGCAAGTGCAAGAGTCAGCATACAGACACCAAAAGCGCATGCAATCGTTCCGTCTTCAGATTTAATGAGAACTGCTTTTTTAGAATCAGACATGAAATTCCTCAGCTCTTCAGGAGTCTAAAGAACATATGAGGATATCGAATAAAATCTATACATCTTATCAGAATATGTAATCTTATTAGTTGGAACTCTAACAACATCAAACAATACCGGTGGTGTTTATTTCTTGACTGTTGATGAGAATGAAGCTCCCTTAATCAAGATCTGGTCTCCCTCTGAAACACTCTCTGAACGAGTTCAGAAACTGC
>JAEORI010000273.1 GCA_016840965.1 Candidatus Thorarchaeota archaeon
CATATACTCATTGAATTGGCTGTGTCTGTTGTGTAGTTGATGATTGAATAGGCCGGTATGTAGTCGATTTGAGTGAAGTTGAGGTTGATAATATAGCTATGATAATGAATACGATGGACAAAGTTAGCCTTACCCGCAAGTTACTTCTAGCAGAATATCGTTTTTGTTATATGGAGCTACTCTTCTTGATTTGTTGAGTATCCAATTGGGTCGAAAGCTCGAGTTGCATCAATATGCGCCAAGATTATAGCTATCATGCTGTGAATGAAGATACAGTGGTTTCAGCTAGGTCGATCAAGAAGAATACTGGTTCATATTATACTCCAGAATATCTTGCGAAGCTAATTTCTAGGGATACAATTTTCGCATGGATATCGACTCATACAGGCAAACAAATTCAGTCTCTTCAGGACATTACAAAACTTTCCTCAGAAATGAAAGCTCATCTTCTCCAGAAGACTAGAAAGATCACTATCCTTGATCCTTCTGTAGGTGAAGGTGTTTTCCTCCTAGCAGCAGGAAATCTTGTTATCGATATTCTTACTGCGCTTGGAGATAAAACAAATGATGAGAAACGCAAATTCACTATAGCAAAAGAATCCTTGTTTGGCGTTGACCTTGCAGCTCATGCTATTGAAACCAGCATCAAGCGAATTAGTTCTTGGGCAGAAAATACAAGTTTCACCAACATAAAACAAGGCAACAGCCTTGTTGGGTTTATAGATGCTTCAGAGGAAACAAAGGACCTGAATGCAGCATTAATTGAAAATACAAAACCATTTCTCTGGGGGCAGGAATTCCCTGACATATTCACAGGTTCGAAAAAAGGATTTGATATCATAGTGGGAAATCCTCCATATGGAAACATACTAGGTCAGATTGAGAGAGATCACATCTCAAAATTCTACCCCTTTAATGTTGGAGGTAATAGGACAGGAACATGGAATAGCGCTGCGCATTTCATTGTTAGAGCCATATCATTGCTGAATGATGGAGGACAACTAGGATTCCTGGTTCCCAATAGCATATTGAGAGTCAAGCAATTCACAAAAACTCGAGAATTCCTCCTTAATAGAACAAAGATCTGGAAGATTATAGACGAGGGTAGCCCATTCGATGGGGTCACTTTAGAGATGGTTAGTGTCTACTGTATGAAAGGAAAAGACTCAGGAGATACTGTGGTCGTTGAGTCTAGGAGAAACGGTCTTGAGAGATCAAATATTGTTGACATTTCGGTTCTGAAGAATTCAAAGTTACTATCAATTTATCATGACCACATCTTCAGCACTATTCTTTCTAAAGGAGAGAAGTATCGCCTCATTGCTAACCGAGGTAGAGACATCCCAAAAGAGCACACGAGAAAGAAAATACAACAAGGGTTCAGAACACCTTACATAACAAGTGGTAGAAGTGTTCGAAGATATCATTTCAATGAGAATCATATCTTCTACACAGATGATTGGTTCCTTCAAGACTCAGCACTACGGGACTCTTTTGAAAACGAATTACTTGTTGCCACAAAGAACTATAGATACCCACGATGTGTTCTCAAACCAAAAGGAGTCATCCATGGGGGTGGAATTGTTAAGATTAGTCCCCAATATGCAAATGCAAACCTTCGGGTTCTTGGATTAATCCTAAACTCAAGATTAGTTCGTCATGTTTGTATTAGATACCTCACAAATTATTCGCAGCTGACATGTTGTCTTAATACTGGAATAATGGAAGAGCTCCCAATCATCCTGCCAAAGAGACCACTTCCATATTCTGCACTCTTTGATAGTTTGACAACAATCTACTCTAATGTCAATAATCTGAAATATGAAACGAAATTGAAGCTTGAAAGACTCGCAGATGCTCTTGTCTACTCACTGTATCTTTGCAATGATGATAGTTTAGAAAGTCTTGTTGATGAGGTGATTTCAGAATCGAAACGTACTCAGGACAGCTTGTGCAAAGCCGTCGATGTTTTTGAAATTCAGAAGACTGTTGATGATATTTTGGATAATGATATTGTAAGGGAGCTCGAACAGTTGGGGAACTTCCCTAAAGCGAAGAAATCTCTTAGATACTGACGCTTAAATATGGAGAGCGCTGGAAACAGCAGGAAACAGAATGTTCGATGAAGATAATGATTCCGAGGAAATGGCTGATGAGTTGATTGATGCCATTGATGAAGAAGCTGATTCTGATACAGCAGATGGACTTACTAAGAGAGAGAGAGAGATTGAGGTCAGTAGGGAGTCGGAGCGTCAAAAGAAAGCCCAAGAACTTAAGAAACAGCTTAGAAGACGTCAACTTGGATTAATCAATTATCGTTGGCCTGCAATTGTACTGATACTGGGAGGAATCATGGCAATCGTAAGCGAATTCCTATCTGTAATGTATCGAGACCCAGCAGTCATTCCACCAGAAGTTGGGTTCGATACATTCCCTGAAGCCTTCATGCGTGTCGGAGGAATTATCTATCTATTTCCCCTGATTTCAGGAATTTTTATGATTGCACTCAGTTACTTTGCATACTCGAATCCTAGAGCAACTTGGCTTGCACTTATTCCAGCATTATTCCTAATAATGTCCGGCGGGACAGTGTATTTCCTCATAACATTAGCAGTGACAGCTGAACCAGCCTACACGGGGTATATATACGCAACAGCAACTCCTATCTCAATGGTTATTGCAGGAGTTGTAGCGCTGCTTGCGATAGCAATGAAAGAAGCTGAGTAATCACTCACTCAAGAACTCATCAAGGCGTCCCTCATCCTCCAACATACTCATCCAGTCAATTCTCATTGGAGTAGGAGAATCCTTCATCATGTCTTCAATCAAACTAGCTGTTTCAGGAGCACTTAGCTTAGACGTGTCAATCTCGAAAACTTTCTTCTCGCCAAATGCATCGAGGGCATCAAGTTGACACACTCCTAGGACTTCAGCCTCGACGTTCTCATTGATCTTATCCTCAGAATATTCTCTTTTGGATAGACGATTTCTAAGCTCTTCAGGGTGGGTTCGGAGAATGAATACAAATTGGACTGAACTATTCGGTACCAAATCTATGTAGTGACCTTCAATGACAAGTCTCTTTGATTTATCTTCTGTTAAATCAAGGAGTGCATCCACAAGGCAATCCTCGTTAATGATTCCTGTCTTTCGAGCTTTATCCTCTGCAGAGATGCATCCGGATTCATCAGCCAGTTCTCCTAGGGATATAACCTCAACACTCAGCTTGCTACCAAGAATTTTCGCAACCCTGGTCTTTCCAGTTCCAGGGGTTCCACCAAGAAGTATCACGGACATATCTCAAAAATCGATATTCATTCAAGATAAGCTTTGAGAAGTATACTCTTTGATTCTTTTCCATGTGAACCATA
>JAEORI010000274.1 GCA_016840965.1 Candidatus Thorarchaeota archaeon
GGAGATACTATTATCTCTCGTGAGGGGATCCGGAGGCAGAAAAAGTAAACAGCATATCAGGTTTCATACTTTAGTTGGATTTCCAATTACATCTTGAGTAATTGGCGGTTGTTTTTTACTCAAGGAGATAGATGGTATCCTTTTCCCTTACTCGATCTGGAACCTTGATAGCAATCTCTTGCCCCTTAGATCCCGTGTCAATGTTAACTCTATCCACCTGCATCGATGTCACGGTCATCTCAAGATTAGTAGTGGCACCTGTAATCATAATCTTACTGCCCACTTTCAAGGTATCCTCAAGCATGATGGCTGCAACACCGATTTTATGGAAATATCTCGTGATTGTTCCTATTTTCTTCTCTCCCATTCTACAATCACCTATTGGTCATTTACTGACACGCTTCAAGAAAAGTCCTTCGACAATGTCAAAATCTCTGTCTTCCTGACACATCGCTATAATACGCTTGTTTTATTAGTTTGATAAATGCCCTAGCAAGCTTACGTTCATTGATTCCAAATGAAACAATCGAACGGAGCCGTTTCTCGATAAGGTTAGGCAGCTCTAGCATGTGTTTGTCGATGTAGACTGTTGGTCCGAAAAAGAACTTCAGATGCTCTTTAGGACTTATGACTCCAACGAGTAGGATGTTGAATGCAAGGACCATCTCAGTAAACAGGTCACTTGCGCAGTCAAGAAGTAAGTTCCTATTTCTGATGTCTGAGTTACCCCGTTTTTGATCTGCAAGAGTCTTAATTCTCGACTCGTACATAGTTTCAAGCTTAGACATCTTGCTATCAGTTGGGGTTCCATACTTCACGAAAATATCATTCAGAATCGACTCACCAACCAAAGGGACACTTCGTGACGTTGTACGGTCTAGTATATTCTGAGTTTCTTTAGACAAAATGACTCATCCAGTGTGCTATAGGATGTATATACCGATGCAGTCCTTATGAGAGTATTTTGTGCAATCCATAGTGATAGAGGATTTGTCTAGGTTGCTTTCTTAGCAAATATCCAGTATTGTCTTTCTCCCCCTAGGGTCAAAACGCCCTCAAATATTATGTCAAATTCCATCTCTTTGACAAACGCCAAGGTCTTCTTCGGATCGTTTGTACTCCACAACATTGGTTCTCCAAAGAATTCGCTCATCCCCTCTGACTCATGAATGCCCGTATTCAAGACCAGTATTCCATCATCTTTCAACATTCGATGGAAGTTTTCGATGATGGATGAATGATGTACTCGCGGGATATGCCACAGCGTGTAAACACAGATTATGCCCTCAAAGGATTCATTGGGAAAATCCAATGCGAGAATGTTTCTCTGATAGAATTCAGCTTCAGGAACATTTTCTTTTGCTAGTTCAATCATCCTCTTGGAGATATCCACTCCTGTGACTCTGAATCCTCTTTTTGCTAGAAATCGAGCAACAGGCATTCCGACCCCGCAACCAGCATCTAGTATTTTGCCTGAATGCGGTAGTAACTCTGCAAATTTCTCCAATTCAGTTTTGAATTTCTCATTATCTCGGTAATTGTGGTATGTTTCTCCCATTCTATCGTAGCTTTCTTCCACTGTTTTGAAAATGTCCATGAACTTTCAACTCTCCTTTCATGACTAGTGATGATGGTGATGTGTATGTTCACCATCAATAGGAGCCAATCTCCCAAAAGCTCGTTGTACGACTTCAGGCAATGCAGGATGTATGTGCATGGCTTGGAATATGGTTTCATAACTCCCCTCGCGGGTATACATTAGATTGATTATTTCTTGGATCAAGATTGGTGCATATGGACCAATGATTGTAGCTCCAAGAATCCTTCGACTATCCCCATCAACAATCACTCGAATCAACGAGTTAGGATTTCCCATTGCAAAACCCTTGGCTGCAATAGAATAGTCTGCCTGTCCTACAAACAACCTCAATCCTGATTGTTTAGCCTCGCTAAGAGTCATTCCTACTGTAGCAATCGGTGGATAGGAAAAGACAGCCCGTGGGACAGCGTGATAATCCATGGTCAATAGCTCTGGTTCATTTCCCTCATGTTGTGCGTTGAGCGTTTGAACCAAGTTGTACCAGACAATCTGTGACTCATCATTTGCCACATGCCTGAACTGGTACTTTCCTATAGCATCTCCAAAAGACCAAATTCCCTTCTTACTTGTCCTGAAGTATTCATCGACAATTACCCACCCATTCTTGTCAGTCTTCACCCCAGTCTTTTCAGGTTTGAAGAGGTCTGCGTTAGTGCGTCTTCCCGAAGCAATAAGAAGGACCTCACCTCGAAATTCTTTCTTCTCTCCACTATCTCGGTCCTTTGCGATTACCACTTTCTCCCCACCCTCTTCTCGAACTTCAATGACCTCATGGTTGGTGATGACATTCAACCTCTTAGAAAGCTCTTCCTTAAGGATCTCTGAAACCTCTGGGTCCTCATTCTTCACGAGATACCTATTCCTACCAATAATGGTCACATTAGTACCGACTGCAGAGAAGAAGTGTCCAAACTCAGTTGCTATGTAACCTCCACCAACAATCAGCATTGACTTTGGTTGCTCCATTAGATGGAGTGCTCCATCATTTGTGACATAGTCTACGTTTTCGAGACCCTTAATCTCTGGTATTAGTGGTCGGGATCCTGCGGCTATGATGATATTTGGAGCCTTAATTCTTTCTCCATCAATTTCGAGTGTATAATCGTTGACAAAAGCACCTGTTCCCTTATACCAATCTATGCCTTCGGCTGCATCAACTGCCTCTCCTTGTCTGGTACTATCGCCATCGACCTCGTCCCTCATTCTCTTCATGATCCAAGGATAGTCTATCCTCTCGATTTTCATTCGGACACCCAGATTCTCGAGGTGTTTAGCCTGCGTTATGACATCCGCCACATAGGTGAGTATCTTTGTTGGGATGCATCCTCTGTTCAAACAGGTGCCTCCCATGGGTCCATTCTCTACAACCGCCACTCTCAATCCCTGTTCATAGGCTGAGGAAGCAACATTCATACCAGATCCAGAACCTATGACAATTAGATCATACTCCTTCATAGTTATTAACTATTGTTCATTTATTCATAAGTCTGTGGGTAGAGTCAATTGTTTGTGTTTAGAAAGCTACAAATTGGCTTTTATTAAAATAAAGTATGATAATTAGGTGGGTGGATTGTTGCGAGAAAGAAAATTGGTTCTAGTTCTTTTTTTTCTATTACTCTTA
>JAEORI010000275.1 GCA_016840965.1 Candidatus Thorarchaeota archaeon
ACAATATACACTTGGGCATTTGCTTGATAGTCGAAACCGATGAGTATTCCCTTGTAGTCAAGCAGGCTTTCAACATCTAATCGATGACTACTTGCTTGCTCACTCAACACTTTGGCGATCTTCTTACGTGCTCTGTTGAGCACTCGCGAAACATAGGCCGGGCTCCAATCTTCATCAACACCCTGTTCAGCAATCTCTGTCGTACTTAGCCCTTTTTGGAACTGTTCCCAGACCATTGCTTCATGTGTTGAGAGTTGGGGCATTCTTGATTCACCGCGTTGTTGGTCATACCACAATATGAACCTTTTGTGGTAATTCCTTGTTACATTCTTGGGAAAATTTATATATAAATTTGTTGAATGTTTACCTAGATTTGGTAAACAAATATTGTTTACATCAGGTGGAAAAAATGGCAAATAACGGAATTGTTATTCAAACACGCGGCCTGAACAAACAATTCGATACTGTTCACGCCGTTAGAGATCTGAACCTAGAGGTTCGGTCTGGTAGTAGGTTTGGATTTCTTGGTCCGAATGGTGCAGGAAAAACAACCACAGTCCGGATTCTATCTGGTCTCATGAAACAGACAAGTGGTCAAGCTACTGTATGTGGTTTTGATGTTAGCACACAGCGTGATCAAATCAAGGCTGTGACTGGTCTGCTTCCTGAATCCCCTGGGCTGTACTCGAAACTATCAGCAGTGGAATTTCTAGAGTTCATCGGAGCATTGAATGGACGAAACGGAGCAAGTCTGAACAGACGCATAGACATAATGCTTGGCATGCTCGGACTAGAAGGTCGCCAGAACGACCTCTTAGAGTCTTACTCTTCTGGAATGAAACAGAAAGTGCTTGTGGCTTCGACACTATTGAGCGAGCCGAAGCTTGTGTTCCTAGACGAGCCTACTTCTCGACTCGATCCCGCAGCAAGTGCGCTGGTAAAGGACTTGATTCTTGTCTTGGCTGAAGAAACTGAAACTAGTTTCTTCATCTGTTCACATCAGACATCATTTGTTGAGGATGTCTGTGATGTTGTTGGTATCCTCAATGAAGGCTCTCTTGTCACTCATGGTTCTCCTCAGGAGATTATTGAAACAACTGGTGCAAAAGACCTCGAGGATGCATATCTGAAGATTGTTGGCGGTCATGTGGACAGAGAGACCTTGCTAGCTTGGAGGTAATGCTAATGGTACGAACCTGGTTAGCAATTGCGAAAGCGGAGTTCCAGGTGTTGTCCTCAAGTATGAGGGGTCATAGAAAGCTCTACACAGGCTTTCTATATTCACTCGCCATTATTTGGGCAGTAGTAATTACCCCAATGATATACAATGCAATCCTTGGTGCATTATTCCCCATGGATGTGCTACGACCTATGCTCATGGTGATATTTCCAGGACTCATGCGTACTGTTGGACTATTCCTTTGGCTTGTTCTACTACTGTTCCCTCTATCATATGCTTTACAGGAGATTAAGATTGGACAATGGGAGATATTTCTATCGAACAATGTGCGAACGAGAGACATAATGGCAGGAACCTTTCTAGGGAAGCTTGGTCTTTATGGATTAGTCATTGTCTTCTTGGCTCCATTGCTAGTGACTCCATTCATGTTGGCATTTGAGGTCAATGTTATTGGTCAGTTACTGGTTTACGGTGTTGTTATACTGTTAGCAATGGGAACAATCTGGCTCTCGAACTTTCTTACAAGTGTTATTCAAGCAAGGCTTGGCGACTCATCACGAGGTAATGACATAGCAAAGGCATTGGCTATGGTTGTTGCAATAGTCGTCATCATCCCAATGTATGGCTTGATGTTCTTCCTCCCGACTCTGTCTGAGTTGATGGGTATGAATGCATTTCTTATCCTTCCCTCGACATGGTTTGCTGACTTGATTAGCTGGCTTGCTATAACATTCAATGGCATCGGATTGACTAGCTCCCAGATACTGGGCTTCTCAACGGTATTGCAGTTAGACCTTCTTCTGAACTCAGTTCTAACGATAGGCTTTACTCTAGGCATTGTTGGTTTGGCGTTAGGTGCAGCTGATAGAGTATTCACGATTGAGGCTGGCGTACGCACTGAGGTTGTGACAACAGTTGGTCGAGAGAATATGTTTCTTAGAGGCATTAGAAGAATGAACTCTGGACCTTTTGGATCACTTGTAGTCACCAACTTCAAGGACTTTCTACGAAAGGCACAGAATCTATCAAAGATTGGCTATGGCGTGATCCTTGCGATAATCATGCCTGTCCTTATGATGTCTATGGATATTGAGTATCTTCAATTCAAAGAGATGTTCTTGATGATGGTTGCTATGATGTCTTTAATCGGTGCTTTACCGTTCGCTGGTACAGGATTCCTTGAGAGCAAGGACCAACTATGGATTATTCAAGGGGCACCATCTGGGGCATCAGGATTCGTCAAGAGTAGGATTGTAACTCAGGCGATTATAGGTATACCATTAATCGCCATTCCAACAGCAGTAATTTATCTGATGCTTGAGATGACTTTTGTAGAACTCCTCCTCTTTCTTGGACTTGGATATGCAGCAGTAATCGGTGGAATGCTCATGGCTACTGGTGTGACTGCTCGGAACCCAAACTACGAGGACACGAAATCACCAGCCCATCAGGCAAATGTGATTACTTCGTGCATGCTGGCTGAGTTCTCAATTATAGGTGTCATGTTTGCGGACATATTCCTAACTTTAGGCACAGGCATAGACTTCTTCGGAATGATTGAGAGTATATTTGGTCCTGGTAACATGATGATTGGGGTTTCTGCAATCGGACTTGTTGTCCAATGGATTATTGCAGGCATTCTTCTGTGGTCAGGAATCAGATATCTCTCTAGACCTGATCCCTAGAGAGAGTGGTAAGGGCGGAGTCTATTGGTGTTAATGACTCTGCCTTACCACAACTTTTTCGTAGGGGAATTTGAATGAAGTTCGTTCGAAATATAATTGGTATATCCATCATAATGGTCGTCTTACTTAGTATTGGTGTTCCAAGAGCAACAGCATGGCATTTCGATAATTGCATGAATATTGAATACAGTCTGTCAGCCAACAGTGGAATAGTGACAGATGTTCCATACGTGTGGCAAGAAATTAATGGCTTCTGCCATTGGGCAACTCTTTCAATGGCACTACAGAGTATTGGGGTTCATTTGGATCTTGCAGAAGTGTTGGCTGCATCAGGCGTGGGATTCACAGCAGGTTACGTTCGATACGAAGACATCTGGTTTTTCTCCCCCGGGGTGATGTATAGACAACAGAGTACTCTCAACACCCTTGCAGATCTTTTCGGTTTTGAAGTGGATTTCTATTTTGATACCGATAGTACTGATTTTGGTCTAGCCTTCGCGTCATTGATGGAATTGCATAATGTCAACTGGACTGAGCTTGATGGATGGGATGATGCATTCCAGGTTCTGAAATACAGTATAGATAGTGGTTTTCCAGTCCCAATCTATGTGAACGTTCAGAATCTCCCTGCATCTGACTATGATTTCTTCAGAGAATTAGGTCTAAATGATACCAATCCTACTCATCTAATTTTAGTCACTGGATACAACGACACCTCAGGTACTGCTCAAATCATGGATCCTGGGATTGGATTATTCGATGACCCAGCAACATTCCCTGACGATGGGAGCTGGTTCTACGAAATCAACTTCACATCACTAAATCAGGCTTGGCTTGGACTTTATGGTATTACCGTTGTCAAACCTGGATTAGGTAAGACTGATGCCTTTACTGAGAATTTTGGCAACTATATATTGAACAGATTGCGCGGTTATAGAAACTCCTATGCACCTGAGTCTGAAGATGTGTTCTTCTGGAATTTTGGATCTAATGCATTCAGAGCTATGGCTGCTGATCTCACTGCTATAGGACTATCCTCATTCATGGATGAGTTTAAGGAGTATGATTTGCATACAAAGTCTATCGTTTTGCAAAACCTCGGTATCGAGATTGAAACATACCTGACCCTGCAGCACCAAGCATATCGAGCTGCAATTGAAAGTCTTCCAAGTGTACTACCAGAACTTAATCTACAGCCTTTTGTTACAGAAGCCAAGTTAGCTCTCGAACACTTTGAGATGTTCTCCGATAATTCAACTGTCAATACTCCATTCTATACAGGAGGTGTAAAGCTGATAACCAAAACTTTCGAGAAAATTGTTTATCAGTGTGAATACGTACTTGATGGAGATCTGTCATCAACAGTATCTGTTTACGAAGAGGATTTGGCTGAGATTCGAATACATCTCACTTCAATTGCAAATGCTTGGGATGCTGCAGCAGATGCACTTGAGAGAGCACTCCAGACGTCTGGAACACCTCCTATCATCTTGCTTTTTACGAGTATAGTCGGAATTGTAGTTCTAGCCCTCGTAATTGTTCGGCGAAAATAAGCATATGATTTCATCTCCGGGAGTGAATGATCAGGTTTCGGTCATCACTCCCAACAAAGAGCGACTCTGAATAATCTGAATAGAATCTAGTTTCTCGAAATCCAGCTTGCGCTAGAAATTGCTTCATTAAATTCGAGTCAAGATTAAGCACTTTTTGAGTTGAAACCAATGAAGTCCATTCTCCTTTGACCTTCATTTGAGCAGACATTACTAGGATCGATGAGTTTGGAGGGTTTGTGTGCTCATAAAATCTCGAAAATACCACCTCCTCTCCAGTATCCATTTTTCCACTTTTCTGTGGGAAAAACCTGAAGCCAGTTCTATGAATCTCTTCAAAGTTGAGTATCTGCGCTATGAAAACACCTCTCACCGTTAGCATGTCATAGACAGATGCTAGAACTCTCTCTAAGGTAGATAAATCATCAAGGAGCGCAAGGGAATTCCCTAAGCAGATGATCAAATCATATTCACCAAGGTCAATAGATTGGAACTCTTCCATTCCACTCAGAATAAACTTGGATGCAGCGCCATTTGATGCCGCATGTCTCATTGCACGTGAAATCATGACCTCACTATTATCAATCCCAACGACCTCGGCTCCTTCAAGAGCCAAAGCTACAGCATGCCTTCCAGTTCCGCATGCCAAATCTAAAACTCGCTTATCCTTGGGGTCACCAAGGCGTGATTTCAAGAAAGGTATCTCTCTTGCAAGCCTCGCATTCCAATCAATTGTGTCATCATAAGCAAGTGCAATATTATCAAACGAAGTCATGTGAAACTTGTCTACAGCGTAATCTAATGACTTCAATCTTGCTGTAAAAAGATTAAGTGCCTTCAAGGTAAATATCTGCATGTGGTTTGATGTTAGGTGTTGTAATTCTACTGATACTCATCGGTGGCTTACTACTTGTACTCTTTTCAACGGAAAGACGCGGGTCATCTCCAACACCACAAAAACCTACAATGCTTCTAGCACATGATTCTACTGATATTGTAAGTGAATCATATCTTCCCGCAATAAGAGACTCCTCAATGCCATTTCCGCAAGGCAAGAAAAAAGAACGGAAAAAGACGGAAACATTCCGTAAACATGCAAAAGACTAGTCTTTCGGTATATCAACCTCTTGTAAAGTGAATAGAACCCGTCCCTCCATTCCTCCAGCAACATTGATCGTTTGTCCACTTATGTGACCTGCAAGCTTGTCTGATGCAAGGAAAAGTATAGCTCCAGCAATATCTTCTGGGACGGCAGTCTTACGCATTGGAATTGTTTGCAATATCCTCCTCGTCATTTCCTTGTCAGTCAACTCCTTCTCCGCCATTGGAGTCATCGTCCAGCCTGGATTAACAAGATTCACACGACCTTTTGGTGCCAAATGGACTATCTCATTCTTCAGACTCATCATCATACCATGCATGGCTGACTTGGATGTAGAATAATCAACAAACCATGCTTCACCAAAGTATCCTGCAGTTGAGCCAACAAGAATTAGTGAGGCGGTGTCTTTTGGGAACTTCTGTAAATTCGCAAAAAAATACTTCGAACAGAGGAATGTACCTGTAAGGTTAACTCTGATAGTTCTCTCCCATTGTTCAAGTGTCATCTCTTGAACTGCTTTTCCCTCGTGGTTGGCAATCCCTGCATTTGCAATGAGCACGTCAACACGACCGAATGCTCGGTTTGCTCCCTCGAATAGCATCCGAACTTCATCTTCCGATGTTTGATCCATTTTCACAACCTTGAGGTTATCCTCCCAGTTTCTCTGAATATCGTCAAGTGATTTCGAAGAATGATTGTATGTTCCTGTCACTCGTGCACCTTCAGTGAGTAGCATCTGAGTGACTTCGAAACCTATCCCACCTGATGCTCCAGTAACCATCACATGTTTTCCAGAGAGCCCAGTGTCCAATTATGTATACCTCCTAAGCATTGATGTATCAATGGAATCAGCTCCCTTTCAATGATATGATTTATCATGCCATTATGAGGTTGAATTCGTCTTCCACAGGATGCGGTGATATTGCTCAATCAGGACTTCAGGCCAACTACCAATAGACCGAAGTAAGAGATCAGCTGTAAGCCCAACATCATCATCAATCTCGAGTTCCTTCAACTTAGGACATTGAAACAAAGAAGAAAGGTCTATTCGTTTTAGACGATTTTCTATTAGCGAAACCTCCTCAAGATTAGGACAGGAGCTAAGCGGCTCCAAGTCAATCTCTTGAAGCCTGTTATGGCTTAGTTTTATTGACTTCAGGTTTTTTCCACATTTCTCTAAAGGAGAAAGGTCAATCTCTGTCAAACTATTATTTCGAAGGCATAGAGTTTCGAGGTTCTCGCACCAAATTAGTGGAAGTAAATCTACTTGTGCAATATTACGAAGATCAAGATTGATTCCTGTTTCATCCGTTTTGAAACGAGCTGTCTTCTCTAGGCCATTGGTAGTAACATATCTGATGAAAATCTCGGATACCACTATCACCGACCTTCCTACAACTCGAGTTGGTTTTGTAAAGAAAAAGTTTCCCTAAAAATCATGACCCTTCAAGGGCTGTGAATCATATTGTCTAAATATCAGGACATACATGAGTTTTCGTAATTAAAGGGAGTTCCATAATGATGTCAAACACCAGTAATCCATCAACATTTTCGATTGTGGCTCGTGATCCGGTGAATGGAGATCTCGGGATTATTGTACAATCAAAGTTTCCTGCGGTTGGCTCTGTTGTACCTTGGGCTAAAGCCAATATTGGAGCAATAGCAACACAAGCTTGGGCAAATGTCAGCTATGGACCGAACGGATTATCTCTTCTTGAAAATGGAAACAGTGCATCGGTAACTCTGAAGACTCTACTCAATGGAGATGAGGGACGAGAGCATCGTCAAATTGGGATCGTTGACTCACATGGCCAAGCCGTTGCTCATACTGGGACGGAGTGCATGGAATGGGCTGGTCATATTGTGGGTGATGGTTTTTCATGTCAAGGAAATATTTTGGCGGGTGAAGATGTAGTGACCGACATGGCGGAAGCCTTCGAAAATACCGAGGGTGATTTGATTGACAAGTTGTTTGCAGGACTCATTGCTGGACAAGCTGCTGGCGGAGACCGACGAGGAATGCAGTCAGCGTCGATTCTTGTTGTTCGTGAGAAAGGTGGATATGAGGGGGGAAATGACAGGTATGTAGATGTCCGAGTCGATGAACATCCAAATCCAATAGATGAACTTGTTCGAATCTTTAACATATACGATATGACCCTTCTTTCTCGTGAAGATCCCAGTTTACTTGTAAAGATAGAAGGTGACCTGCTAGCAATCATTCAGAAGGCTTTAGTTACTCTGGGTTATCTTGAAGAGGATCGTGAGAATGTCTTTGGAGTTAGGACAAAGTCAGCTCTTACGGAATGGATTAACACTAACAACTTCGAAAACAAAGCTCGAGATGATGGAACAATTTGGCCAAGTGTAGTTGATTATTTGCTTGAAGATGCGGATTTGATGACAGAGTGGCTAAAACGAAAAAAGAAATCTTAGAACTTAAGAACCTGTTATTCGAATCACTTGGCTTCATTTAATTTTGCTAAGTTTTTCTTCCATTCACGCTCAATCCGTTTTTCACGATTATAGTGACCCATCTCGCCCCTATTGTGTGAAGGGTTTCCACTCAGAATAGCCAAACTCTCAAACAGCAGCAAGACAACAGTAGGAATAAGGGCTGTATAATCCCACGCAAGAAACATACCAAGAATCCAAAGCCATAGTGATGTAATTACTGTCCATGAACCAGCAATGAAGAAAAACCACTTTCGCTTTGATGCTGAAGCCTTCAGAAATGTCACATAATCGATT
Organism: Candidatus Thorarchaeota archaeon; assembly: GCA_016840965.1. The sequence goes on from JAEORI010000275.1 coordinate 8,269, forward strand.
TTTACTGTTGGTTCATAGTATTGATCTCTACACATTCCATCAAGTTTGATACCAGCCCATTTTCCCCCAATGACTCGACCAATGGGATAGAGAAATGCGATAACTGCAAACACAAAGAGAAAACGTAGACCAAAGGAACTCCAACTCGATACATCCCATTCAACAATCTCACCCCAAATCAGTGGCGAACCCAGTGCCCATACATATCCCCACAGCGCCAATAATCCCAAGATAGTTTCCAACAATAATATTGGAACAAGAGGATATGTTCTGCCCCGATCTATTGCGAACAAAATGTTTCGTATCTCAGATGCTTTCAGTACCTCCTGTTCATCAGGTTTGGGTTCTCTCTTAATCTGACGTACAATCTTCCAAAACTGTTTTCGGGTTTCAGTAGGAATTTGTTTGGGATTATTATCGATGATGGACTGAATTTCTACTAGTTTCATCAATCTTTCAGTCATATGATTCCATCTCCCAACAGTCTAGAGAGTTGATTAGCTAAGATTTAATCGCTTTGTATACATAATGAAGAGTAGATAAGCATCCTTGTGAAATTGAATCCCAAGGCAACTCTTCGGAGCTTCTATATGATTTCTAGTGAGATTAGGAGGAGCATCAAAGCTCTCTCTAAATTCGATCTTGTGGTGAACCACTACAATTTGGCTCTAACTAAAATCGTAGAGGGCCCACCATGGATTGAATTTGATAGAACAAGTTATCCTGGATTTGAAGCCCATCTCTTCACGATTGCTGATGCATCTCAGTGGATGCCTGAATTGGACTCAGAAGACAACGTGATCCTCTATGGAATAGATAACCGGTCTGACCCATTATTCTCATGGATAAGGTTACTAGAAGTCGCAAATGAAGTGATGAGTGTTCTTGAGGACTATCGACAGGAATTGAAACATGGGATTTACCCAAGCACCGACTGGGCATATAATGAAAATCGTTGGTACCGCAAGAATTGGGAAGGTCCATTTCATAGGTTTAAACCTGCAGAAGAATTCCTCACTTCAGTTGATGAATCAATACGAGTCCACATCAAAGCATTAAATGACTTAGGGTTTTCAACAACACAGAGCTGTTCAGGACTAGCGAGAGACCACCCTGATAGGGAACCATATTTGCCATATGTGATGTTTGATGAGAGAGCTTACACAAGATCAAGTGCTCACTTGTTTACGCTAGCTGACATCACCGGCTGGGTGCCTAGTTATGGTCCTCACAATTTCGATATCGAATTTAGACTACATAATTCAGAACGTGCTGAAGAACTCTGGGATAAATTAGTGGTGGTAGCAAGAAGATTAGCAGAGCTACTTGATGATTATAAAATCAATCAAAAGCCAGAGCTTGTGGAGCAAATTGTCTAGATTTCCATATTCTCTAAAAGGAACGCTGTATACTTTTTTTTTCGTGCCAATCGATAGGACATTCAGGGAAACATGGGAGATTGTCAAAGAACATCTGGGACATCCTGTTTGGCAATCCTCGCAAAAAGAAGCGGCTAGTATTCATGGTCGTCTTGTAGGAGTAGACTTCTCCCTCTGTTACGGTTGTGAGAAGTGCATCTATGCATGTCCAACTAATGTCTTTGTACTAATGCATGATGACTCTGGAATCTCAATAGCAGACCCTGTTAAAGAGGATGAGTGCATCTTATGTCTTGTTTGCGAGATTGTATGTCCTGTTGAGGCTATTAGTATTGAGCGAGCGGGTGGTTCAGACGACACCCTCGACTCTTTGCTAGAGGGAAGGAGAGGATAGAGATGTTTGATATTCTGTTAGATGAAACTGAACGAAAGATACGAGATGAGGTGCGCAGGTTTGTAAGGGACAAGGTCGACCCGGAACTAATACTTGCTATGGACAGTAAGGAAAAAGAGTATCCATATGAATTCATCAAAGCTGCAGCCAAAGAGAACCTCCTTGGACTACGTTTTCCGAAAGAATATGGAGGCCGCGGCCTTGGCTGGGTTTCCGAAATGGTTGCACTTGAGGAAATTGGTGTTCTAGGAATTGCGCTTGGTTGTGCATATTCGTTGCCAAGTATTGTGGGTGAAGCCATCAACAAATTTGGTAGCGTCGAACAAAAGAAGGAGTATCTACTTCCAACTCTAAAAGGGAAGAAGATTTGTGGCGAAGGCTTGACTGAACCACGAGGTGGGTCAGATTTCTTTGGTACAAATACGACCGCCATTAAACATGGCGACACCTTTGTGATTAATGGCGAGAAACGTTTTGTCGCAGGTGGTGTTGGAGCTGATTATTTCTTAGTGTATGCCAAGACAAACTTTGAAGCTCCGCCCCATGAATCACTAAGTGCATTTCTTATAGACCGCGATATGGGCGTCAAGGTTGAAGAAGAGTACGAACTCCTTGGTTGTCGTGGTATGGGTGCTGCAAGAATAGTGATGCGCGATGTTGAAGTACCTGTTACAAACTTGGTTGGTAAACTGAACGATGGGACTTCGATTTTCAATGCAATGATGGTTCCTGAAAGGTTGACCTCTGCAGCAGGTCCAATTGGAATGGGTCGAGCCGCTATTGAGATTGCTGTGAGATATGCAGACAAAAGAGAAGCCTTCGGACGGGTTATCAAGAAATTTGAAGCTATAAGCTTCAAAGTGGCTGATTGTACCACCTCCTTAGATGCTGCGAGAGGTCTTGTTTTTCGTGCTGCTAAGAAGGCAGATACCGGAGATTGGTGTCGAAAAGAGGTTTCTCAAGCGAAAGTGTTTGCGACAGAGGCTGGTTTTACATCTGTTCATGAAGCGATGCAAATTCTTGGTGGGATAGGATATACAGATGTGTATCCAATTGAGCGGCTTTATCGTGATGCTAGACTTGCTACTATCTGGACTGGGAGCAATGAAGTCCAGAGACTGATCATTCAAAATGAGGTTTTCAGTGAAATTCTGTCGGAAGACCGATCTCTAAAACGGGACGTAGAATTAGATACACCAGGCGCTCATAAGACAAAAGAAAAAGTATACTCTGAAGATCCCGAGAAGTACTATCCCTCTTGAGGCATTCTTCTCTCTGTCAATGAAGGTCATTTTCACAGTATAGTCGAAACTGACAAATTCTACTCTCCTCCCACTTCCGTTTTCACAAACTTCATATCTTTAACTAGAATTAACAATAATTAAAACTCAAAGAGGAATATAAATGGGAAAACTCGTTTGCGCTAAGTGTGGGGCAGAAGTTTCTGTACCAGTTCATTGTGGGAGAGAGATGCATGTTGAAGGCGATCAGCTAGTCTGTTGGATGGGTGCAGTCTGTGGGCACCGGGACATTCCTCAACACTGTGGCACCTCCATGACACTCAAATAGTGATGAAGGGAAGAAAATTGTGGGGATTTAATGATTTTAGATGAAATTATGAAGAGACGTAGCGGTAGAGCATTTTCTGATAAACCAGTATCTGATGAAATGATCAATTCCATTTTAGAAGCAGGCCGTTGGGCTCCATCCTGTTCGAATACACAAGCATGGAACTTTGTAGTCTTGAAAGACCCCCAGATTCTATCAAAAGCTCATGAAGCACTAAGTAGAGGGAATGCATACGCTAAAGCCGCACCAGTCATGATTTTAGTCGCTGCAAAGGAAGATGGAGGATGTTCGTCTCATGGGCTACCCTATTTCATGATGGATGTTGGTCTCGCAGTTGAAAACATGCTTCTTCAGACAGTTCATCTTGGGCTTTTGGGACACCCCACTGCAGGATGGAATGAGGATATGCTCAAAGAGGTAACAGGGATCCCTATGGAATATCGCATCGTTACGGTTGTCTTCATCGGTTATGAAGGAAATCCTGAGATGCTTGATGAACGATCAAGAGAGAAGGAGAAGGCTCCAAGAACGAGGAAGGACTTTTCTGAAGTTGTACACTGGAATGGCTGGTAATTCCGTGATACTGTTCAATCATTCTGTGTTCATAAAAAAGGATTAATGCACGCTCTTCCTTATTGAGTCATGCCGCGGAGATGAGTCTATGCAATATTGGGATTTTACCATTTTAGGAGCTCCAGGAATCATCATTGGAATTATCTTTGGATATTCGATTGGTGGTATGGACGACCTTAACTTCGCCTATCGTATCGGTCTGGGGGTTATCGTCAGTTTCTTTGGTGGGATGATCACATCACTGCTTTTCACATATGTACAGTTAGTTCCTATTGCCATAAATACGTATGAAGTGCTCTTCATAATACTTTCATTCTTTGGTGGTTATGCTTTGGGGGCTATTTCAAATTGGGCTCCTTTGCCTGATAAAACACCAAAGCGTCATGTAGTTTTCGAACCTGATGATGACGATTTTGATAAAGAGCTCGAAGAGGCAATGGGTGGAGACTTCAAAGCAAACAACAGTTAAAGGCAGAGCTCCTATCGTATCTTCTTACTTGAGCCTTGAAGAGGTAAGATAGAATGCGAAAAATGCTACCACATTTTCTCTTTATGTTCACAATCACCTGCCTATGGGTATCGACTGTGCTTATGCCTATTCAAGCAGCACCCCCCGCTGGTTGGAGTGGCGATGATAATCTTGGCTTCTTACTTGAAGTGAATGGAATAAATGCGGCTACATCCGATGCTGCAAATCCAATCCCACTTGATGTATATGATCCGATAACAATCAATGTCACTATACTCACGGAAACCAATCTAACAATTCAAGAAGCAAAATTCCAGATGTCCTACTTGTCCATACCCATCATAAATCCCCCACCATTTGATATGAGTGGCTATGGTGAAATTCCTGATAGTACAACTGCGAGTTTCTCTTTGGGACCAATATCACTTGCTTCACTTTTCACCTTTGGCAACATTACACTGATTTCAGGTACTATTACAGGCCTTTTCTCATTTACATATTCTAATTCATCCTCACCCGGTGTTAACATAACTATTAGCGAGGACTTTGTTCTTCGAATTGGACCAACCGGTTTTGGCGTGCTCTTCTCAGTCACTGGACTTGTTACAGCAGGTTTTGCAGTGATGGCTGTCTTTTCATTGATTATATCTCTTGATGAGTTTCAAAGAGGGATTCTTGCAGCACGGAAAATGAAAGGCGCAAAAAGAGGATCCGATGTAGGAATTTTTCCATCAGCTGTTGTTCTTCGTAGGAAACCAAAGAAGGGCGGAGAATCAATTGACAAAGATGAACTTGTAAGGCGAGTAAGTCAGGCTGCAAGCAGTGCTTGGAATGGAAAACGTTGTCCACAATGCGGAAAGAAATGGAGTAAGGATGCTCCTACATGCGGGAAATGTGGAATTGACACCAATGCAGCAATACAGCACTTCTCTCAAGATATTGCAGAATATGCACCTAAAGCTCTACGCGTTATCCAACCAAAATCGAAAGTCACCGTCGGACAACTTGGTAAGAAGCTCAGACTAAAACCTGACAAAGCTGGTGCTCTTGCGGCAGCACTAGTTGATATGGGGGCTTTACAAACAAAGTCTGTAAAGGTCCCTCTGAAGAAGGTCGCATTCGCAGGTATGAGTCTAGCTGGCATTTACTGGTCAATCATGCAGATGTTCTATGGCGCGACTCCTGATTTGGTAACTGTGCTTCTCACAACAACTGCAGGGCTTGTAGTGTCAGTCTTCATAGGGTATTTCATGAACTTTCTTGCCAGAATCAATCCTTTGGGATATGATTAGATGTCAGAGTGGAGCGGGTCATTCCCGTTCCATTCTACTTTCTTTCAAGTCGTGGTCAAGACATATAACATCATTATTAATCATCATCGGGAAACAATGCTATTCACAACTGGGATTGTGTAACAAATGGCTAGTGGTATGTTTGATAGTCACAAATCGGAATGGGAAAATGATGAAGTCCGAGTGTCTGTCCCTTTCAGTGCAGCAGGAGTTAGCACTACAATAATGCTTACTTCGAAGTTCACAGGCAAAATGATGCTACTTGATGTTGGAGATGGCATCCTCAGAGACTTGTTGGCTACTGGCACCATTGATTTTGTCCATGATATTGATCCAATAGCAATCTCGCACGGTCATTTTGACCACATAGGTGGTCTTCACTCACTCTTTGGATTCATGCGTATGATGGGACGAAAAAATCCTCTCAACATACTGATTCCCACTGGCTGTGAGGAGGTTATTACTATAATCAAAGGATATCGAAACCTCTATAGTGAAACCCTGCCTTACAAAATTTGGTATCATGAGATTGCTCAGGGTTCGGGCTTTGACACTGATTTTTTCAAACTAAAGTCCTTTGAAGTTGAACACTTCTCGCTTGAGTTTGATTCCGGTTCTGGAAACTTGGAACCCTCCTTGGGATTCCGAGTGCAAGTTGGTGAAACTATTATTGGTTACACTGGCGACACACGTCTATGCTCAGGCGCTGAGGTAGTCGTACGCGATGCTGACTTGGCGATTATAGAAGCAACACAAAAGGTAGCTCCAGAATCAGGTCATCGTGTTCATCTCACACTGGATGAAGCTAAGAATCTCGGAAACCTTGCAAAGGAATTTATTCTAATTCACAAGATACCGGAAATTTAGAACATTTACTATTCCATAATTCTGACCTTTATATCGAAAGAATGACCTAGAAGAAAGGTGTTATGACTGCAAAAATAATGACTCCAAAGACTGCAGATATTGGAACTGTAATAACCCAAGATATCAAGATCTCCTTTACTTGATTTGTTTTAACGGGGGTCTGAGCGACCCATCCTACAGCAATCAAAGCGGCTACCAATACATGGGTGCCGCTTAGCGGGAACCCCATATATGTTCCAACAAGCATCACTAGAGCAACTGATACAGAGGCTGCTAGAGCTGATGTAGGTGTCAAGGTCACTACTTCAGTAGCAAGCACCTTGATTACCTTCCGTCCCACAACGATTAGACCAACAGCCATACCTAATCCTCCAACAAATAATGGGATGAGAATCCCAGGAAGAAGAAAAGGACCAAAACTAATTGCTGTTTCAAAATCAGGAAGAGAGACCAAAGGTGCAACTGCATTTGCAACATCATTCCCGCCTCTGCTCAAACTTGTGATAATTAGGAAAAGCGCTAGTCCGTATGAGGCAATCTGCTCTTGTCTTTCACGTCCAGCTAGACCAGTGACTCGAGTCTGGAATTTCCTAACCCCCCAGAATACACCTCCCGCAATCAAAAACCCTAGCAAAGGAGACACAATCCAACCAATAAAAATCTCCATTACAACTGACCAAGATACTACTTCAATACCCCATCCTGATTCTCCAAGAAATGGAGCTGAAATAGCCACACCAAGTACAGATCCCACGATACATTGGGTTGTACTAATTGGAAGCCCTTTGGATATGGATGCTATCAATAACCAAATCGTCATAGCAACCAGAACTGCAAAGACCATTGCGGGAGTCATACTCTGTTGTGACACTAAGTCTGAACCAACTTTCTCTGATACACCGCCTCCAAGTGTCATAGCTCCTATAACACTCAACAAGCCTCCTAGTAAGACTGCTACGTTCAAAGAAAAGATCCTAGCTCCCACTGCAGGACTCATTGCTTCGTCATTGCCACCAATAGCGAATGCAACGACAAAACCAAGGACGAGTACAGCAAGTAATAGTAAGGGGTCCAATGAACAAGGTCCTCCCTTTAGGAGTACTTCACAGCAAGCTCACGAAGGAAGTCTCCTGCATCCTCTGCTTGGACAGCTACTTTGACTATCCAATGCACTGCTTCAATGAATAGATGAACTTCAGAAACTGGACGTTTGGAACCAGTGTATAAATCCTCAAGTATCTTGAATTGGAGATCTCTAGCTTCTTCTCTTACTTTGTCTAGTTTTCTTGTATACTCAACACATCTCTCAAAATCGCTGTACAGATATTTGACAGCATCTTGGAGCAAGTCTGTGCAAGTCCATGTCAGTTTTCCTAATTTTTCAACATCCTCAGGTGGTTTCATCTTCCTTCCTAACCACATGATACGTACCGCATGTTCACTTGTATCAACAATACTATCCATTAATCTAACAAGTTTGTGACGTTCTTGCGTATGCTGAGGAAGGTATGCATGCTTTGCCAAGACATTCTCTATCAATTCCTCTTTTCGTGCATCCATTTCTCGTTCTAGTTGGATAATCTCATTCTTGATCTCCTCTAGAACTTTGATGTCTCCTTCAACCCACATCTTAGTCCCAACACATAACTTTGCACTAGATGATTGGAAACCTTTACTAATCTCAAGCAGTAGTTCATCTGCCCGTTCCTGTAATTTCTTATCACCTGAACCAAAGAATCTGGTAAATGTACCCATCTCTTTCACCATATGGTATTCTAACTTATTCTAGCTCACCATTATTCAATTTGTCATGAAGGTTACTTTTTTGATAGTTAAACCCACATAAGAACCCTCGGCAATCTAGTCTTCAATTACAGCTCGTATGCGCATAAGCCCTGCACCAATACTCTTCTGCTGGGTGATTCTAAACTTCTTTAGAACACCAGTGTTTTCAACATGAGGGCCTCCACAAAGTTCCATGCTAAAATCGCCAACAGAGTAGACGGAAACGGTTTCACCGTAGTTTTCCTTGAAGAAAGCAAGAGCCCCTCTTTTAATTGCTTCATCATATGGAAGGAATTGCTGGGTGACTTCTAGGTCTTGGGCGATAATATCATTCACTAATTTCTCAACCTCCTGAACCTCTTCTGGAGTCAGTTTTCTTGAGAATGTGAAATCAAACCTTAGTCGTTCCTCTGTTATATTGCTACCATTTTGAGTCACTTCATCACCAAGTACTTTTCTTAGTGCAGCCTGAAGCAAATGGGTTGCTGTATGCAGTCTCACAATTCGCTCAGTGTGTTCAGCCAAACCACCTTTGAACTTGCCTTGAGTCGCGGTTCTTGAAATCTCTCGGTGTTCCTCAAACTGCTTAGTAAATTCATCAACATCGATTTTGATACCTTTCTCCCTTGCGAGGTCTCGCGTCATCTCAAGAGGCAATCCAAAACTAGTGAAGAGAAGAAAAGCATCCGCTCCGGTTATCGTATTAGTGTCCTGAAAAATCTTCTCGAATCTTCGAAGCGCTTTGGTAAGGGTTTTTCTGAACTTCGACTCTTCATCAGTTAGGTTATTCATGATGAACTCTTTATTTCTCTCGACTTCTCCATAGATGTCTTTGAACATGTCAATAACAATCTCAGCTAGAATATTCATGAAACCTTGTTTAATGCCTAGTCTATCTGCACTATGAATAGCCTTTCTGAGGAGGCGTCGCACAATATATCCCTGTTCCACATTGGAAGGACCTATTTTCCTATCATCTGCCATAATCATAACTGCAGATCTAACATGATCCGCAATAATTCGTATAAGGCGTTCATCATTTTCTGAGAATTCTTGTTTGGATGATAATTCCTTTATCTTAGATATTAGCGGAGCAAAGACTTCCGTTTCAAACACTGAGGGAACTTTTTGGAGCATTGCCAGAGTACGTTCTACACCCATACCTGTGTCTATACTTCGTTGTTTCAGAGGTTGATATGAACCATCAGCTAGTTTATTGTATTGCATAAAGACATCATTCCACACCTCAACAAAGTGTCCGCAATAACATCCTGGTCGACACTCAGGACTACATTTCGGAATCTCATCAACTTCGCTGAACATCTCTGTGCATGGTCCGCACGGTCCACTGTTTCCCGCAATCCACCAATTATCCTCTTTACCAAGGAAGTAGATTCTTTCATCTGGAATTCCTACGCTGCGCCAACCTTCTGCAGCCTCATCATCTGTTGGAGAATCTTCATCTCCTGCAAAAACAGTCACTGAGAGTTTTTCGGGACTAAATCCCAAGTACTTCTTTGAAGTAAGAAACTCATAGCTCCAAGTGATAGCCTGCTTTTTCCAGTAGTCTCCCAAACTCCAATTACCAAGCATTTCAAAGAATGTAAGATGCGTTGTATCTCCAACATCATCAATATCGGTTGTACGAACACATTTCTGAACATTAGCTAGACGTTTACCCTCTGGATGAGGTTGTCCCAATAAATATGGAACCAAAGGATGCATACCCGCTGAAGTGAACAACACTGTAGGGTCATCTTCAGGAATAAGAGATGCAGAAGCTATGACTGAATGTCCTCTATCTTTGAAGAATTTCAGATACATCTCTCTCAGTTTATTGACTTGCACCATGTGTCACCTCATTGCTATCACAAAAGGGTAGTTGAAGCCAAATCATGATTGATTTTAATCGTTTCGAAGAATACCTGATTTTTCCAAACCTATTGAGTTAAGATTAGTCCTGAAGGTGTCATTCTGTATCTTCTAAGACGAGTAATGAGCCACGGGAATCTATCTGTCCAGTTCAAGAATCTATCATTACTAACGATATCAGCCTTAAGCTTCTTTGCAAGTTGAATTATTCTCAAATCATCATCTGTTCCTCGCGGAGCTTCTATCACATCTGCACTCATCATGAATGAATCAAGTGAACTTGGACTGTCAATATTGTGAATTAGTGCAGATGAAATAACAAAAACAGGTTCAAACCCAGCTCCTGAAAGACTGAGGTATGCTAAAGCGAGATTTTGTGCTTTAGGCTTTCCATGTGGCGATAAATGATATGCAATATTATTTCCATCCACGATAATTTTCTTAGTCCTTCTCTGTTTACTCACTGCATCGATAGTTTGCTTTCGATCTCTACACTTCTCGATATGTGTATCCAGAACATCCCGATTGAATAACCGATTACAATAAGGACATCTGGCTCGTTTTGGCAATGCTCGTTACCTCAATAGACCATGAGTATTTGGCCAGTCCAAATCGCCTCTATAAACATAAGGATACGCCTTTGATGAGTTTGAATTGACAATAACTAAACCTATTTAATCAAATGATATATAGATAGTTTGGCGTCCTGTTTCCGCAGTGTCGTCCTCCCGGCGGCACGAACAACGGGGGCAGACGCCACCCCTCATTTTGAGAGTCCTGGTACTGATGATATCTAAATTATCAATGACATCAAGAATAACCAACCAGTACCAATAAGCAAATGAATCAGCGCTAATGGAGTTGCTATCTTCAAGAAATCTTTGAAGCTTATTCTATCATGTTCTTCCTCAGACAATGCCATGGCTAGTATATTAGCTGGCGCACCAATTGGTAAAATGTAGCCACCTACGTTTACAGCAAATACCAAGATTGCAGGGAAAACGGGCGAGGTTGCTGCAAGGGTTGCTGCAATGGGTGCAAGGACAACTGATACAGGTATATTATCAATCACAGATGAGAGAAGGGCTGGAACCCATACTAAGAACGCCACTGCTGTTCCAGTATTATCTGATACAATCGTATTCACAGCCATACCGATATCATCAATGAATCCAACTATACCCAAAGCACCGACGAGCCCGAAAATTCCAATTAAGAAAAATACTGTATTCCAATTGATTTTTGATAATATATCCTCTACTCTTTCTCGAGTCATCAAAAGAACAAAGAATGCCACAACAATTGAAACTAGAGATGGTTCAAGGCCCGAACCTTGGCCCCAGGTAAATGCTAAGACAAGAATTCCAATAGCAATCAGAGAGAGGTAGAAGTCGTTTCTCGACCTGATCATGTGCACAGGAGAAACCACAAAGACTTCATCTATTATCTCCTCATCAGAATCTGGAAGTTTGCCCCTGAACATTCTATAAAATATAGGCAATGAGATTAACAACAGCATAATAGAGAGAGGCATCATTGTTACAAACAAGATAGATGCATCAAAACCAGTCACTCCCTCCTCCACTATCTTGTTTGCAATCACAAGGTTTGGCACTGCGCCTACTATTGATGGGATTGAAGCAAAATTAGCAACAATAGCTTCCGCTATTAGAAACGGTTTGAAATCGATTTCGAGTGCATTACAGACCTCTATTGTTAGTGGACCCATAATCAATATTGTAGAAGTGGTATCAAAAACCAGAGATATCACAAACACGAATACGATGAATACTGTGAATAGACGCTTTGTATTCCCACCAGTGGGCTTCACAAGTGTCAAGGCAATATATTGGAACATTCCTGAGTTGCGCGCCACAGAAACGATGCCCATCATTGCTATCAAGAAGAGTATTGTACCCCATTCGATATGTTCGACTAGAGTTGAAAATGCGGCACCCATTGTTCCTGCAGAACCCACGAAGGCCAACCAAAGGACCAGTCCCACAAGTCCCATTCCTACCATGGACATTGCGGCTCTATTCATTCTCTCACTGGAGATCATAAGGTATGTCCCAATGAAGACCAATAACACAAGTGTACCTACTGGCTCCTGCATCGTTTACGTCTCTGTCATATACTTATGGCTACCTTTGCTTCTATAATACCGGTACATTACTTTATTCCTACTAGATTAAGTTTGAAAAATCAGTTGACCAGTCGCAATCTTAGGTTTCAAATGCCAAAGAGAAATTGAAGAAGAACAAGATAACCACTACCTATGGCGAGGTGTATTATTCCAAGAATTGTACCAATCTTAACAAACTCCATGAATGGAATAGGGTCATGTTGTTGTTCCGAAAGACCAATAGCTACCATATTGGCGGGCGATCCTAAAGGTGTGAAAATATACCCACCAATATTCACTGCAAAGACCAATGCTAATGGATTTCCAAATCGAACCGCAATTGGAGCAAGAACTAATGATACTGGTAGGTTGTCAAGGAATGCTGACAACATAGCAGGAATCCAAACAAGGAATACAGTTGCGAAAACTGTGCCTTCTGTGATGACTCCAGCAACGGCATTTCCTAAGGCATCAATTAATTGTGTTATATCCAATGCGCCTACAAGTCCGAAAAGACCAACCAAGAAGAATACAGTAGGCCACCCAATTCTATTCAGGAATTCGTTTGCTCTTTCGTGAGCCAGTAAAAGTAGGAATCCTGCGATGATGAGGGCGACCATTGCAGGTGTGAGACCAAAAGCTGGACCAAGAGCAAATCCAATCACGAGGAAGACAATTGCTCCTACTGAGATGTTGAAGTCCCATCTATCCTTTATCATTGTTGATGGGTCAATTGAAAAGACTGCATCTACTCGATGTTCATCTGTGGTTCCAAATGAAGATCCATACCATCTGAGAAAGATGGGTAAGCTGACTAAAAACAGGATTATTGAAAGTGGCATGAATGTCACAAATAGGAATCCGACATTCAGTCCTGTTTTACCGGCAATCACAAGATTAGGGACAGCACCTACTACTGATGGAATTGAAGAGAAATTGCATACTATCGCTTCTGATACAAGAAACGGTTTGAAATCAATCTCCAATGCTTTGCAAATCTCTATTGTGAGTGGTGCCGCAATGAGCATCGTGGATACTGTATCGAAGAAGAGACTTATTCCTGATATGAAAACCATGAAAACTATGAAGAGCTGTTTTGGATCCCCTTCACTTCGGGCTGCTATTCTTAATGCAATATATTGGAAAATACCTGATGCAGCTGCAACTGAAACAATGATGCTCATTGCGATGATGAATATGATTGTATCCCACTCAACATGTTCTATGAGCTCAGCAAAACCAACACCGAGAGGATTCCCCAGTCTTTGACCAACATACAAAACGAATCCGGCCAGTGCCACACCCAGAAGTGACATGGCTGTTCGATTTATTTTCTCAGTCGAGATTAGGACATAGCTCCCAATGAAAATGACAAGGACCGCCATTGGTAAGTTCTGAAAACTGACGACAAGGATGAGTGAAATTGCCACCATAATTGCTATGAAAATTGAAGCAATGATTTCCCATCCAATCTCTCTCATGTTGCCTGTCACTTCAGATTCATCGTTTGGCCTATCATAATGACCATTTGTTCAGGCGGTTGTTTCTCTTACTCATTAATGTGTCGAGTCCTCCTCTTGATGATAGAAGGGGAGTCCAGCCGACAAATCACCTCTCACGAAGTTTTGAACCTGTACATCAAATCCATCTAAATCAATTATCGCTACTATATCTCTTACAAACTCACCCAATTGCTTAGAATCCGGGCGTCCATATCCTAAAGGTACTGTGATAGCTGTAACTCCATCTTTTGAAATCATACTACGGATATGACTATGTCCTGAAATTGATAGTGGTACTCTCCCATCTGCTATTATGACTTGCCCGGTACTTGTGGATCCCATGAATGCGCTATAGAAATCCCAAGGTAGTTTGTTCTTGTAGACTGTTAGTTCCGAGAATGGGAGATGATGAGAAACAAAAATCACATGTTTGCAATCTTCTGACAAGGTATTCAAATCATACTCGATTTTCTTATTGAACAACTCTGTGACCTCTATATCATTGAATCCCCAGTCAAGTCGAAGAAGATCATACCATATTGCACCTCGATACTCTTTTTGTTCATAGTTCTTTAGTGGAATGTCTAAATCTACACGTCTAAATGAATAATCATACCAACCAATACTTCCTACAAACGCATAGCTTTCCAAAGTAATTGGAGCATCAGGAAGATGTGAGAATCCGTTCTTCATACACACCTCTCCGATCACTTTGGAATACTTCTCAAGAGATCCTAGTCCTTCTCCCTCCTCAAACCATATGTCATGATTGCCTGCAACAAAGATGTTGATGCAGTCATCAATACAAAGCTGAGCAAGAGTGTTTGAAAGAACATCCAGTCGGTCACTGATATCACCAGCAATAACAAAAACGTCTGGATCAATCTCTTCAACACGTTCTCTGATTCTGGTGAGAAGTAGTTCATCACTCCCGTCAGGTAATATATGAAGGTCTGAAACTGCGGCAATTCTCAAGCTCTCTCACGCACTTTGAGTGTGGAAGGTTATTCCCCTTAAAAGAAATTAGTTGAACTGCCAGACCAAATCCTTGATATTGCTATGTCATTGTACTCTCGAAAACTAGTCTATAGGACGTTGGCTAATGACAAACCGTATCGTTGCTCAAGCATCAGAAGTTGTAAATCTCTCTCAGACTAAGACTATAGTTGATCAATCAGAGATTACTGATACATATGCACTTTATCTTGATGATGAAAGTCACTCCTTTGATGGAGTAGCTGAAAAAATCATTTTCCCCTCAACAGAGGCAGAGGTTGCAACAATCATGAAGAATGCATATGATAGTGGTACACCAGTCACAATTCAAGGTGGCAGAACAGGTCTAACTGGTGCAGCTGTTCCATTAGGTGGTATCGCATTAAATCTTGAGAAAATGAATCAGATTCTATACATGAACTATGATGAATCTGAAGACTTGTACTCGATAAGTGCACAAAGTGGACTTACTCTTGAAGATCTTGTAGAAGCTATTCAATCTAAAAAACTCTCTAAACTCGAAGGGAAACGCACTACTGAACAACAGAAGGCTCTAGAACGTTTCCTTGGAGAGGCTGACACATTCACATTTCCAGTGGATCCTACTGAGATGAGTGCATGGCTAGGCGGTATTGTTGCTTGCAATGCTTCCGGTGCAAGAACATTCAAGTATGGCGCTGTGAGACCCTGGGTTCGTCATATCCGAGTAGTTCTGTCCAATGGAGATATTTTGGATATTAAACGCGGAAAAGTAAAAGCTGACAATGGGAAATTTATAATTGTGCAGAGTGATGGGACTGAAGCTGAAGTGACCATTCCTACCTATGCAATGCCAAAGACGAAGAATGCTGCAGGTCTCTTCGCAAGACCTGACATGGATCTCATTGATCTTTTTGTTGGGTCTGAAGGTATACTTGGTGTGATAACAGAAGTAGAGCTTGGTCTAGCCAAACTCGAAGAGAATATCATGACAGTAATGGCCTTTTTCCCCAGTATAGATGATGCAATCAATTTTGTATATGATGTTCGTGCTCCTGATTCTCCCGTAAAAATGGACTTTTTGGAATATTTTGGACCGCATGCTATTGAAATGATAAAAGAAAAAGCTGGTTCAGCTGGCATTAAAGTACCTGCTATGAAGGACGATACAAAGGCAATCGTCTTCTTTGAATTCTCATTTACACCTGAAAACATGGAAGAACTTGTCATGAGTCTTGAAGAGATTCTCATGAATAACAATACTTCATCTGAGTCAAGCTGGGCTGGGATGGATCGCTCTGAACTTGCGAAGATGAAAACTGTTCGGCACTTTGTTCCAGAAACTGTCAACGGCATAATTGCCCAGAGAAAAGCACAGTATCCTGATGTTCACAAGATTGGTACTGACATGGCTGTGCCTAACGAAGCGCTCAGAGATTATCTACATTACTACATTTCGACCCTTGATGCGCAAGGAATGGAATATGTGATGTGGGGTCACATTGGTGATAACCACATTCATGTCAATATGCTTCCTCGTAATAATGAAGAGGTGAAACAAGGCATGGATAACTACATGACCTTTGCCAAGAAAGCCATTGAATTAGGAGGGACAGTTGCTGCAGAACATGGTATTGGGAAGCTTAAACGCGCATTCTGAGAAGCAATGTATGGTGAAAAGGGTATCACAGAGATGCAAGCAGTGAAAAGATCCTTGGATCCAAAATGGTTAATCAATAGAGAGAACATGATCGCAGTACCTGCTGACATAAGCTAGTATTAATCAGATTTGAGCTTGGACCTCTGCCGCAGTCATTTTTGCACAGAGGTCTGGCTCCTCCTCACACAGTTTCTTCATATCTCGGACCCCAATCATATACCAATATTCATGAAGTGCATCCTTCAAGTTCATCGACTCATCTCTTTGGCATTTCATAACCGAATTTCTTATTCCAGCTGCAAGTTCTTCTATTGAAGACTTCCTAATTTTCACTCTCCCCCAATAGTCGCAATATATTCCGCGACAAGGACCCTTGACCATCACGCAATATGGTGCCACAGAATGACCTCGCAAGAATTAGAGTGTGCGAAGTCATACCTGTCTTAAGGATTGCCGTACCAACGTCCTTATCCTACTCTTGAAATAGGCTAGTTTATCCAAAGGCAAAAGTTGGCTGTGACTATAGATATGAACAATGAGTCGAACACCTCCGATATCAGTCCCAAGATAAAGAAAGAGAAAGAAACAGTTGAACGGATGATTCGATTGTACTGTGAGAAGAAGCATCATGACCCAAGCGGAGATCTATGTCCCGAATGTCAGAATCTTTTAGAATACTCTCATCAAAGACTAGACCAATGCAGATACCAAGAGGATAAGCCAACTTGTCGGAAGTGTCCTGTCCATTGCTATCGACCAACAATGCGTGAAGAAATTCGACGCGTTATGCGGTTTTCAGGTCCACGACTTGCTCTAGTAGCACCATTGGATTGGATCAAGCATATAATTCATGATAGAACAGACATTGAATCTTAATGTGAAATAATGAAACTGTGAGTGTGGACAATTAACACTCACAGTTTGAGAACTCGCAACTCTATTTGTATACTACTTCAACGAGATGTGCACTACAACTGATACATGGGTCATACGCTCGAGCAATCATCTCAAACTGAAGTTCAATATTGTCACGCTTGCTCTTCGTTAGTAGCTGTTCGCCCCCACAGCGTATGAATGCCTCGATATCATCAAGGAACATAGCTGTTGGGGTGATAAAGTCAGCTGCTTTGATTTTACCATCTTTAACCTCGTAATGGTGAATCAAAGTACCTCGAGGCGCTTCCACAGCTCCAGTACCAACCCCAGTATCCTGTGTCGGTTGTGAAATTTTTGCATCTTCACTCACGAGAAGCTGATTTATAGTTTCGATGATGCCCTCAAGAGAATATATTTGCTCAATTGCCTGAGCATGATTGTTGAATAGGGGATTGCGATACCATCGGTCGGTAACTAACTTTTCGTAAGCTTGCCTTGCCTTGCCATTGAGTCGCTCACCAAGGAGAAGAATACGCGCAAGAGCTCCGACTGTGAATGGTTTGTTATTATACTGGCTACGTTTAGCAAAACTATGACTCACGACTCGCTCTTTGATGACCTTCTTGTAATTCTCTACAGGGTGTTCTTCGCCATCAGAGGTCACAAGAACATCGCCATAATAGCCATACTCATCGCCTGGAGGTTTGCAGCAAAGGAACTGGGTCTCTCTCTCCATATGGTCTGGAATTTTAAGACTCCCAAGGAGATCAATCGTCCATACTGCAAAGTCAAGGAGTTTAATCGCTTCTTCCTTTATCTCGGTGAGGGTTTCCTTTGAAGGAAGTTTACTAAACCCTCCGATGACCGGATTCTCACCGTGAATCATCCTGCCTCCCATGATTCGCATTATCTTATTTCCAAATTTCTTGAGCTGCAAAGCTTTTGTCACAGCCTCACCATATTTGTCCGCCATTGCAACAGCATTGTCATAACCGAGAAAGTCTGGTAACGCTAGGAAGTAGATATGCAAGCTGTGACTTTCGATCATCTCACCATGATGCATCAACTCTCTATACAAGAGGGTGGTGTGATCGATGTTTACACCAACTGCTTTCTCCAACCCTCTAAGAGCTGCATATTTATGTGAGAGGTTGCAGATGGCACATATTCGAGGGACAATGCTTAGGTCTTCCTGTGGTGTTTTGCCTACCACTAGTTCTTCGAAAAGGCGAGGGCCTTCTAGGATGCGAACTTCAACATTATTGATCTTGTTGTCTTTGATTTCTACTTTAATACCACCGTGGCCTTCGACTCTGGCTAGGGGTTCAATGGAGATACTCTTCTTGCTAGACATTTCATTTGCCTCCGTCTTCAATGAATTTTATTATCTTGGAACCTCCAAACCCTCTAATGCGACGTAAGATTTCTTCCTTCTCAAACCCAAAGCTCTCAAGAAGCTTGAGGTGCTGACGGAAATTGCCATCCGCGTTTGGTCCCCAGCAACCCACACATGGGAGTCCATGGTTAGGACAGGCTGAACCACAACCTCCCAGTGTAAGAGGTCCAATACAGAATTTCTCATCAAGAAGCAAGCACCGGTTTTCATTCAGCTTACACTCGTGACATACCGGATGTGGATAAGGTTCAGGAGCAGCTCCGTGAATCAATCTAGAAATTAGTGCAAAGGTCTGAGGCTGACTGATTGGACACCCTGGAAGATAGTAGTCCACATTTACGTAAGCATCAATGGGCTTCGCCTCGAGGGGTTTTGATACAAATCCAACACTATCCCCATACACTTTTTTCAATCGCTTTTCATACCCTCCATCGCCAGTGTACATGGCTTGAGGACCACCATTGACTGCACAGTTGCCAATGGCGACGAGTATCTTTGCACGCTCCCTGATTTCATGGAGATGTTCCTTTTCTTCTTCTGTGCTTACACTGCCCTCAATAAAAGCAACATCCAATGTGTCCTCAATCGGATTGCTTGAAGCCATCACAAAAGACTGAATATTGGTGGCTCCGAAAAGATTGAGAATCTCATCCTCTGTATGGATGATTAAGAGTTGGTCTCCCGCACAACCTGTAAATCCATAGATACCAATCAGTGGTTTGTCTGCGGCTGTCATTTTAGATCAACTCCCTGAAATGCAGTGTGTCCCAGTACGTGAATACTGGTCCATCCATACATGTATAGAGATGTTCTATAGCACAATGTCCGCACTTACCAATTCCACATTTCATTCGCCTCTCAAGAGAGAGCTGAATCTGATTCTTTGGTATCTTGAGTTTCAGAAATTCATCGATGACAAATTTGTACATCACTGGCGGACCAACAACAACAGCTGTGGTTTCCTTGGGATCTATCTCTGGAAGATGCTTGA